>CAYRHV010000153.1:0-5625 GCA_964424045.1 uncultured Ottowia sp.
AAGCCGGTGGCGCGCGCGACCTGGGTGACCGGCAGCTGCGTGCGCAGCAGCAGGTCGCTGGCCCGGCTGCACCGGACTTCATCCTTGAGCTGCTGCAGGCTGGTGCCTTCGCGCCGCAGCTGGCGCTGCAGGCTGCGCGTCGACAGGCCGAGCCGGGTCGCCAGGGTTTCGGTCGTGTGGACGGTGTGCGGCTGCTGCAGCAGCTGCCGCACCCGGGGCGAGAGCAGGCCATCGCGCCGGTACGGCCAGACCAGGATCGGCAGGGCGCGGCGCAGCATCTGGTCCAGCGCGCGGCTGTCGCGCCGCAGCGGCAGTTTCAGGGCATGCGCGTCGAAGCTCAGGCCGGCCTGCGGCGCGAGGAAGCGCACCGGTCCCGGAAACAGCCGCGCGTAGAGGTCGGCGTGCGCCGGGGCGGGAAACGGAAACCGCGCCTCGTGCAGCATGATCGGCGCGTCCACCAGCCAGCAGGCAAAGCCATGCAGGTTGCGCAGCAGTGACAGCAGGGCGAATTCACGCAGTGCGCCGAGATCACGGGCTTCGGTGATCGACACACTGGCCTCCGGTGGACCGGGATCGAACCGCAGCTGCGCGTCGTCCGTCAGCAGGCCGTGGTGGCGGCACCAGCGTGCCAGCGCCAGCCCCAGCGTCGGCGCGCTGATGCTGGCGCGCGCCAGCAGGCCGTAGCTGCCCCAGGGCAGGCGCCGGCTGAACCAGCCCGGCGCCTCGTCGTCCAGTTCCTGCATCGCCGCCAGGCACAGGCGCTCGAACTGAAGCGCGCTGACCCACGCATCCGGGTCGGCGAGCTCCGCTGGCGCGATGCGCGCCTTCTGCAGGGCGCCGGCCGGATCCAGGCCACGCTGCTGGTAGGCCAGCAGCACGGCGCGCACCAGGGCCGTCGGGGTCTGCGGTCGGGTGCCTCGGGGCGAGTCGCTGGGGTCGGACATGGGCTCAGTGTTGGCCGCGCGGTCGGATTTTGCAAGCTTGCTGGCGCCATCTGGCGGTCCGCGGCGCTATGCTGGAGCCTGACTGGCGCCGCCCCTTGCGCCGCGAGCAGCGGTTCGGGCGGATCCTGCACGATTTTTTCGTGCTTCAGCCCGGGCCTGCAACCGCAGTCATGGCTCGCGATGCGCATGCAGGCGCCGGGCGGCACCGGGCGGGCCCGCCAGGAACCGGATCTGCCCCCGCATCTTGCGGCCATGCGCGGGGAAGTTTATGGTTGTCGCCTCGGGCGATCGCGGCGACGGAACAAAAAGAGGAGACATGGACATGTTGCCAAGTGCACCGGCCAGTTATGACGACGCCTGCCAGCGCTTTCGCTGGGACATTCCCGAGCGCTACAACATCGGCGCCGACGTCTGCACGAAGTGGGCCGAGCAGGATGAGTCGCGGCTGGCGCTGGTGGCCGTGGGCGACGACGGCAAGGCGCAAGAGTACAGCTTTGGCGCCATTCACGAGGCCTCCAACCGGCTTGGCAGGCTGCTGCAGGCGCAAGGCGTCGAGGTCGGAGACCGCATCGGCATCCTCCTGCCCCAGGCCCTAGAGACCGCGCTGGCGCACGTCGCCAGCTACAAGATCGGCTGCGTGGCGGTGCCCCTGTTTGCGCTGTTTGGCGCCGATGCCCTGCAGTACCGCCTGCACGACAGCGGCGCGCGCGTGGTCGTGACCAACGCCGAGGGCGCCGCCAAGCTGGCGACGATCCGCGACCAACTGCCCGCGCTGCAGGTGGTGTTCAGCATCGACGGCGCCGGCCCCGGCGTGCTCGACCTGCACCAGGCCCTGCAGGGGCAGGGCAGCGATCTGCGCGGCGTCGACACCGCGGCCGAGGACCCGGCCGTCATCATCTACACCTCCGGCACCACCGGCCAGCCCAAGGGCGCGCTGCATGCGCACCGGGTCCTGCTGGGGCATCTGCCGGGGGTGGAGATCTCGCACAACCTGCTGCCGCAGGAAGGCGACCGCCTGTGGACGCCGGCCGACTGGGCCTGGATCGGCGGCCTCTACGACGTGCTGCTGCCGGCCTGGCACCACGGCATTTCCGTGGTGTCGCACCGCTTTCGCAAGTTCACGGCGGAGGCGGCGTTCGAGCTGATGCAGGATCACGGCGTGCGCAACACCTTTCTGCCGCCGACAGCGCTGAAGATGATGCGCAGTGTGGTCGACCCGCAAAAGCGCTGGCGCTATCGGCTGCGCTCGGTCGCCAGCGGCGGCGAGTCGCTGGGTTCGGAGCTACTGGACTGGGGGCGCCGCACCTTCGGCCTGACCATCAACGAGTTTTACGGGCAGACCGAGTGCAACATGACGGTGTCGGCCTGCGCCGACCTGATGCCGGTGCGCCCCGGCGCCATCGGCAAGCCGGTGCCGGGTCACCGGTTGGCGATCATCGACGACAAGGGCACCGAGCTCGCCGCCGGAGAGGCCGGCCACATCGCCGTGCAGCGCCCCGATCCGGTCATGTTCCTGCGCTACTGGAACAACGAGACCGCGACGCGCGAGAAATTCATTGGCGACTGGCTGGTGACCGGCGACACCGGCGCCATGGACGTCGACGGCTACGTGCACTTTGTCGGACGCGCCGACGACGTCATCACCTCGGCCGGCTATCGCATCGGCCCGGGCGAGATCGAGGACTGCATCCTGCAGCACCCGGCGGTGCAGTTGGTGACGGTGGTTGGCGCGCCCGATCCGCAGCGCACGGAAGTCGTGGTTGCCGTGGTGGTCGTGAAGGATGGCGTGCCCGCGGACGACGCGCTGGCGCGCAGCATCCAGGAGCACGTGAAAGTGCGCCTGGCGGCACACGAGTATCCGCGCGAAGTCTATTTCGCCGCTGAATTGCCGATGACCACCACGGGCAAGGTGATTCGGCGCCAGGTGCGCCAGCAGGTGCAGGCGTGGCGCGCGCAGCAGGCCGGCAAGCCGGCTTGACCAGACGCCGGCACCGCGCGCGACGATGGCGATGGGGGCTGGATGTGGCGCAGTTTGCACCTCTTCTGGCGCCACCTGGCCAGCCGGCCGGACTATGCTTGACAGGGCCGGACGGAGATGCAGCCGCCGGCAGTGATGATGGCCTTGCGGCCCGCAGTTGACGACAGGAGACCAACGCGATGAGCACCGCACTGACTGAGAGCTACGCACGCGGAGCGCAGACCCCGCCACTGATTGAACAGACCATCGGCGTCTTCTTTGACGCCATGGTGGCGCGCTTCCCCGAGCGCGAGGCGCTGGTGGTGGTGCACCAGCAGCGCCGCTACACCTACCGCCAGTTGCAGGCCGACGCCAACCGCCTGGCCAGCGCCCTGTTGCGGCTGGGCCTGAAGCCGGGTGACCGCATCGGCATCTGGTCGCACAACAATGCCGAATGGGTGCTGATGCAGCTGGCCACGGCCAAGGCAGGCCTGATCCTGGTGAACATCAACCCGGCCTACCGCACGGCCGAGGTCGAATACGCGCTGAACAAGGTCGAGTGCCAGGCGCTGGTGACCATGCCCAGCTTCAAGACCAGCGACTACATCGGCATGCTGCGCGAGCTGGCACCGGAGTGGGCGCACGCCCGGCCCGGTACGGCGCTGCAGTCGGTCACGCTGCCGCACCTGAAGCACGCGATCTGGATCGATGTCGAAGGCGAGGGCGCCGACGAGCCGGGGTTCATGCGCTTTTCGGAACTGATGAAGACCGGCGATCCCGAGGATCCGCGCCTGGCGCAGGTGGCGCCGCTGCTGCACAACGGCGACGCCATCAACATCCAGTTCACCAGCGGCACCACGGGCTTTCCCAAGGGCGCCACGCTGACGCACCGCAACATCCTGAACAACGGCTTCTTCATCGGCGAGGCGATGAAGCTGAGCGAGCAGGACCGCCTGTGCATCCCGGTGCCGCTGTACCACTGCTTCGGCATGGTGCTGGGCAACCTGGCGGTGCTGACGCACGGCGGCTGCATCGTCTATCCGAACGACGCCTTCGAACCGCTGGCCGTGCTGCAGACGGTGCAGGCCGAGAAGTGCACCGGCCTGCACGGCGTGCCGACCATGTTCATCGCCGAACTGGATCACCCGCGCTTTGGCGAGTTCGACCTCTCCACCCTGCGCACCGGCATCATGGCCGGCAGCCCGTGCCCGATCGAGGTCATGAAGCGGGTGCAGAGCCAGATGAACATGAGCGAGGTGACGATTGCCTACGGCATGACCGAGACCTCGCCCGTGAGCGCGCAGAG
This sequence comes from uncultured Ottowia sp., assembly GCA_964424045.1. Classification (GTDB taxonomy): domain Bacteria; phylum Pseudomonadota; class Gammaproteobacteria; order Burkholderiales; family Burkholderiaceae_C; genus Ottowia. Next base: position 4,208 of record CAYRHV010000153.1, read on the forward strand.
CAGCACCGACACGCCGCTGGACAAGCGCGTTTCCACCGTCGGCCTGGTGCAGCCGCACCTGGAGATCAAGATCATCGACCCCGACACTGGCGCTACCGTGCCCATCGGTGTGACCGGCGAATACTGCACGCGCGGCTACTCCGTCATGCAGGGCTACTGGGAGGACCCCGAGCGCACGGCCGAGGCCATCGACACCGAGGGCTGGATGCACACCGGCGACCTGGCGGTGATGGACGACGAGGGCTACGTCAACATCGTCGGCCGCAGCAAGGACATGGTGATCCGCGGCGGCGAGAACGTCTATCCGCGCGAGATCGAGGAGTTCCTGTACCGCCATCCGAAGGTCCAGGACGTGCAGGTGGTGGGCGTGCCGGACCAGCGCTTCGGCGAGGAGCTGTGTGCCTGGATCATCGTCAAGCCGGGCCAGCAGCTTGACGAGGACGAGGTGCGCGCGTTCTGCAAGGGAAAGATCGCGCACTACAAGGTGCCGCGCTACATGAAGTTCGTGGCCGAGTTTCCGATGACCGTGACGGGCAAGATCCAGAAGTTCCGGATCCGCGACGCGATGATCGAGGAGCTCGGTCTGGCGCAAGACAAGACAGCCTGAGCGCGCCGCCGGATCGCGCGCGCCGCTTCAACCAACATCCAGCAGAAGGACGATTCCATGTCGGTGCTCAGCAGCAAGCTCAACCCCCGTTCGGCCGAGTTCCAGGCCAATGCGGCCGCCATGCGCGACCTGGTCGAGGATCTGAAGGCGCAGGTGGCCCAGGTCGGCCAGGGCGGCGGCGAGGCCGCCCGCAAGAAGCACATGGACCGCGGCAAGCTGCTGCCGCGCGTGCGCGTGCAGATGCTGCTGGACCCCGGCACGCCCTTCCTCGAGGTGGCGCCGCTGGCGGCGCTGCGCATGTACCCGGACCGCGATGGCTCGGATTCGGCGCCGGCCGCCGGCATGATCGCCGGCATCGGCCGCATCTCGGGCGTCGACTGCATGATCGTCTGCAACGACGCCACGGTGAAGGGCGGCACCTACTACCCGATGACCGTGAAAAAGCACCTGCGTGCGCAGGAGATCGCCGAGCAGAACCGCCTGCCCTGCGTCTACCTGGTGGATTCGGGGGGTGCCAACCTGCCGAACCAGGACGAGGTGTTCCCGGATCGCGACCACTTCGGCCGCATCTTCTACAACCAGGCCAACCTGAGTGCCCAGGGCATCGCGCAGATCGCCGTCGTCATGGGGTCGTGCACCGCCGGTGGTGCCTACGTGCCGGCGATGAGCGACGAGTCCATCATCGTCAAGAACCAGGGCACCATCTTCCTCGGTGGCCCGCCGCTGGTGAAGGCCGCCACCGGCGAGGTGGTGAGTGCCGAGGACCTGGGCGGCGGCGACGTGCACACGCGCCTGTCGGGCGTGGCCGACC
>CAYRHV010000154.1:0-5607 GCA_964424045.1 uncultured Ottowia sp.
CACCCTGATGGGCCTGATCCTCGAGCGCAGCGGCATGGCCGAGGACCTGCTCGACTCGGTCGGCCAGGTATTCGGCCCGCTGCGCGGCGGCCTGGCGCTGGCCGTGATCTTTGTCGGCGCCATGCTGGCCGCCACCACTGGCGTGGTGGCGGCCTCGGTGATCTCGATGGGCCTGATCTCCATGCCCATCATGCTGCGCTACGGCTACAGCCGCAGCCTGACCAGCGGCGTCATCGCCGCCTCCGGCACGCTGGCGCAGATCATCCCGCCCTCGCTGGTGCTGATCGTGCTGGCCGACCAGATGGGCAAGAGCGTGGGCGAGATGTACAAGGGCGCCTTCATCCCGGGCTTCACACTGATGGGCCTCTACGTGCTGTGGGTGGTGGTGCTGGCGATCTTCGCGCCCAAGTCCGTACCCGCCCTGCCGCCCGAGGCGCGCACCTTCCGCGAACCCAATGGCAGCCACGGCTACCGTTCACTCGCCGTGCTGGCCGCGCTCTCGGCCGGGGTCGCGATCTACCTGGGCCAGCACATGGAGGCCGTGCACACCTGGTGGCAGGGCGAGCTGGTCGAGTTCGTGCCGACCGACGAGAAGATCGTGGTCGCCATGTGCGGCGGCGTGTTCGTCGCCTGGCTGATTGCCGTCGTCAACCGTGCCACGGGCCTGGGCCTGCTGTCCAAGCTGGCAGAACGCGTCACCTTCGTGCTGATTCCGCCGTTGCTGCTGATCTTCCTGGTGCTGGGCACCATCTTCCTGGGCGTGGCCACCCCGACCGAGGGCGGCGCCATGGGCGCCATGGGCGCGCTCATCATGGCCCTGCTGCGCCGGCGCCTGAGCTGGACACTGCTCAAGCAGGCCCTCGCGACGACCACCAAGCTGTCGTCCTTCGTGATGTTCATCCTGATCGGCGCCACCATCTTCAGCATGGTGTTCCAGGCCGCCGACGGCCCGGTCTGGGTCGAACACCTGCTGGGCAAGCTGCCGGGCGGGCAGCTCGGTTTCCTGATCTTCGTGAACGTGCTGGTGTTCTTCCTGGCGTTCTTCCTGGACTTCTTCGAGCTGTCCTTCATCGTGGTGCCGGTGCTGGCTCCGATCGCCGACAAGATGGGCATCGACCTGATCTGGTTCGGCGTGCTGCTGGCGGTCAACATGCAGACCTCGTTCCTGCATCCGCCGTTCGGCTTCGCGCTGTTCTACCTGCGCTCGGTGGCGCCCGAGAAGCCCTACGTCGACAGCCACACCGGCAAGACCATGGAGCCGGTGACGACGATGCAGATCTACAAGGGCGCGATTCCCTTCCTGCTGCTGCAGCTCGCCATGGTGGCGGTGCTGATCGCCTTCCCCGGCATGGTGACGCACGACAAGGACCAGCGCAGCAGCGCCGACCTGGAAGCCGCGGGCACCGAGTTGCTGCAGAGCCTGGAAAACGCGCCCGGTTTCGACCTGGGCGTGCCCGGCTTCGACCTGGGCGGCAGCCCCGCGCCCGAGCCGGCCGTGCCGGGGCTGGGCGGCGCGCTCACGCCACCCGACCCGGCGGCACCCGAATCCAGCATGGACGATCCGGTCAAGGCGATCGAGCAGGCCATCGGCAAGCCGTGAAACGGGGCGCCTCCGGCGGTCCTTGCTGCGCGGGGTCATCGGCAGCCGAGCCGGCGTGATACCCGGTTGCGTTCAAACGCATGACAAATGACCTCGCTGCGCTTGAACGACAAATGACTTGTCTGGTTATCCGTCATGCCGGCGTCAGCCGCGGTCATTTGTCATCCTGAAGGCAAAGCGGCGTGAGACGGCCCGCGCCGCGCGCCGCCGCCCAAAAGAAAACCGCGGCACTGGGCCGCGGCTGGGTTGTGACGACGGGCAACGCCCGGAACCGGTCCGGGCGTCGCGCAGGCCGGCTCAGATCTTCAGGCTTGCCATGGTCTGCGTGAACGGCAGCTCGGACACCCGGTTCCAGAGGATCTGGTCACGCTGGAACTCGCGCATGTCCTCGAACACCTTCTTGAACACCGGCTCCTTGCTGACGTGCTCGGCGTAGACCTCCTCGGCGGCCTTGAAGCCGGCGTCCACCACTTCCTTCGGGAACGGCTTGAACTGGATGCCGCTGGCCACGATGCGCTTGAGCGCCGGCGGATTGAGCGCCAGGTACTTCGACGTGCCGTCGTTGTAGGCCACCGCGGCGGCAGCCCGCACGATCGCCTGGTTCTCCGGCGAGAGCTTGTTGAATGCCTTCTTGTTGATGAAGAACTCCAGGTCGGCCCCGCCTTCCCACCACGCGTTGTAGTAGTAGAACTTGGTGACCTTGGCGTAGCCGAGCTTCTCGTCGTCGTACGGGCCGACGAACTCGGCCGCGTCCAGCGTGCCCTTCTCCAGCGCCTGGTAGACCTCGCCGCCCGGCATGTTCTGCGCCACCACGCCCAGCTTGGCCATGGACTCGCCGAACACGCCGCCGCCCAGGCGCATCTTCAGGCCCTTGAGGTCTTCCGGCGACTTGATTTCCTTGCGGTACCAGCCGCCCATCTGGGTGCCGGTGTTGAGCGCGCTGAGGGTGAAGAAGTTGTACTTGTCGAACACCTCGTCCAGCAGCTTGCGTCCGTTGCCCTGCTCCTTCCAGGCCAGGTTCTGGTTCGCGGTCAGGCCGAACGGTGCCGCGCAGCTGAGGGCAAACACCGGGTCCTTGCCAGTGTAGTAGTAGGCTGCCGTCTCGCCCATCTCGATGGTGTCGTCGGCCAGCGCATCGACGATGCCGAACGGCGGGATCAGCTCGCCGGCGGCGTGCACCGACACCTCGAACTTGCCGCCCGACAGCGCCTTGACGGTTTCCGAGAACTTGACCGCGCAGCCATGCAGGGTGTCGAGCGACTTCGGAAAACTCGTGGCCATGCGCCAGCGCACGGCCGCCTGTGCGTGCACCGCCGGCGCAATGCCGGTGGCCAGCACGCCGGCGATTCCGGCACGCTTGATCAGGGAACGACGATCCATGATGTGCTACTCCTTTGATTCATGAGTGAAAACCGGTCAAGTGTAGCCGTCTGTAATCCGGCCCATCCATTAGGGATTCACATGAGACGCGCAACCGCAGCCGAGGGCTGCGGTTGCGGTTCAGGATCGCGCGACCCCTGCCGGGTCGCACGGACCCTCAGTCCTGCCGGCTGGCCCAGACGACGTAGGCCGTGACCGCCTCCAGCTGCTCCTCGCTCAGCTGCTCGGCAAACGACGGCATGGCGCCCGAGCCATCGCGCAGCACGGCCCGGACCTGGTCATGCGTGGGCTGCAGCTCGTTCAGATCGGGGCCGATCGCACCCTCGGCCCCGGCCTCGCGCAGCGCGTGGCAGGTGGCACAGCTCGGACTGGACTGGCTCTGGAACAGCAGCCGGCCCTGCTCCAGCTGCTGCGCATCGACCTCCTGCGCCGGCGCGCCAGCGGCCGCCAACAACAGCATCAGACCCGCGGCCAGCCACCGAGGCCGGCCGCGGGCCGGGCCCGCGGCCATCTCAGGAGACCACCAGTTCAACACTGCGATCAAGCCAGCTGTTGTTGTTGTAGCCGCGCTCGTTCTCGACGCGCTCCTTCGGCTGCGACTCGCCCTGGTCGTTGGTGGCGCGCGAGGCGATCCGGTAGGTACCCGGCTTGAGCTCGACCTCGACCACGAAGTTGCGCCAGGCGTAGCGCCCCAGGTCGGGACCGAACCACTTCGCCGCGGTCCAGGTCTCGCCGCCATCGAAGGAGACTTCCACGCCCTTGGCTGCGTGAAAGCCGCCAAAGGCCACACCCGCCACCTGCACCCGGCCCGCCGCCGCCTTCTCGCCCGGCGAGACGATCCAGGAGTTCACCGGCACCTTCCACAGCGAAGGCGCATCGGGCGAGCCCTTGACCCCCACCGGCGTGAAGCGGTAGCTGCTCTGCTGAATCTTGGCCGGTGACTGCGCCGCGGTGAACGCCAGCTGGCGGATGTACTTGACGTTGTTGACGCCGGTGTAGCCGGGCACGACCATGCGCACCGGGCCGCCATGCGCCAGCGGCAGCGGCTCGCCGTTGAGCTCCCAGGCCAGCAGCGCGTCCTCGATGTCCGACAGCGGCACCGAGCGCTCGACCATCACGGTCTTCGGATCGATCCCGTCCGGAATCGTCTCGCCGCCGGTGCCGGTCATGTACTGGACGCCATCGGCCAGGCCGCCCAGGGCCTTGATCACGTCCTTGACCGCCACGCCGGTGAAGGTCGCGCAGCCGGCCGCGCCCTCGCGCCACTGCGTGCCGCTGGGCTTGTGCGGGAAGTAACCGCGGCCGTTGCCCGAGCACTGCAGCACCATGGTGACCGAGCTCAGCCCGAGGCGCTTGAGCTCGGCCAGCGTCAGCCGGCCCGCCCGGGCGACCCCGGAGATCTCCACCGCCCAGGCGTCGGGGTCGGTGACGATGTCGGCCGACGGCGGATTCAGGTTGTTGCGCACGAACAGGCGATCCGTCGGCGTCAGCAGGCCATGGCCGAACTCGCTGCGCTTGAGCTCGATCGTGTTGGCGCTGTGCACGATCATGGCGTCGGCGTTCTTCCAGGATGCGTATTCGGGCAGCGCCTTGCCGCTGGAAGTCATCTTGGCCGGCGGGTCATTGCCCACGCCATCGGCCAGCACCACCTCGGGCACCGCCATCAGCGCCGCCAGGCCACCGCCGGTCAGCAGGGCCTTGCGACGCGTTGCGTCCTGAAGCATCGAATCTTGCATCTCGTCTCCTCGTTGGCAGTCAAACATCAACCGCAACTCACACAGCGCTCGCGCGGGTCGGCATCGGTTGACCGAGCCGCCGCGGCGCGGCTGCGCTGCATGCGCCGGGTAACCCATTATTACTGCAAGCGCAACTCGACACAGTCGGGACTTGCCCTGCCATGCATTCGAACGGCACATCCGGCCGTGCCGCAACGCCCCGACGGACGCCGAGGCCCATGGGATGGCGGCTGTTCAGGCCCGCTTGCCGACGACCGCGCGCAGTTCAGGCGCGGCGCCCACCAGCGCCTCGAAGCGGCGCCGGATCGACCGCTCGATGCCCTTGGCGTCCAGGCCTTCCAGCGCCAGCAGGCGCGCCGGGTCGCCATGCTCGATGAAGTGGTCCGGCAGGCCCAGCTGCAGCAGCGGCTTCACCAGCGCGAGCGCGTTCAGCGCTTCGGCGACCGCACTGCCGGCACCGCCCATGACGGCACCCTCCTCGACCGTCACCAGGGCCTCGTGCGTGGCGGCCAGTTCGGCCAGCAGGGCGGTGTCCAGAGGCTTGGCCCAACGCATGTTGGCGACCGTGGCGCCCAGGCGCTCGGCCGCCTCCAGCGCCGGATAAAGCAGCGTGCCAAAAGCCAGGATGGCGATGCGCGCGCCGTGCCGGCGCAGCTCGCCCTTGCCGAACGGCAGGCCGGCGAGATCCGCCAGCGGCGCGACGCCGGCACCGGCGCCGCGCGGGTAGCGCACGGCCACCGGATGGTCCTGCTCGAACGCGGTCGTCAGCAGCTGGCGGCACTCGCGCTCGTCGGCCGGGCAGGCCACGCTCGTGTTGGGGATGCAGCGCAGATAGGCGATGTCGTAGTTGCCGGCGTGCGTGGCACCATCGGCGCCGACGATGCCGGCCCG
>CAYRHV010000155.1:0-5545 GCA_964424045.1 uncultured Ottowia sp.
GGAGGCCGCGCACTGGTGTGCGCCACGACGAGCAACGCCGCATGGCGCGGCGAGGATGGTGCGGGCGGGCGCATAGCGCCCTCATCCAGCAGCTGAACGCCATCGGGCCAGTCCAAGCCAATATTCATGCGGGTTTCAAGACGATGATCAGCGATCAACTGCCGGATTCAGGTTCAGTGCATGACGACCGGGTTCTGCGCCAGCTCGGCGTAGCCGGCCAGCGTGTCCTCGACTTCCTCCTGGGTCGGCGTGTTCTCTTCCCAGGCCGCCAGGCGGGCCTGGAACAGCTCGGCCCACAGGCCGTCGAGATAGACCTCCTTGCCTGAACGCTTGTCCACGATCTCGAAGCCATGGCGCACCAGGATGGACTGGCTGGCCGGCACCCGGGCATCCTCGGGGCCGTCCGGCAGCAGGTGCAGCACCGTGAAGGAGTCGGAGTCGTAGAGCATGTTCATGTCGGGCGATAGGGTCTTTCCGCAGGTCGATGAAGGAAGGGTGACCTTGTAGATGCGTCCGAAGGCTGCAAGTTCAAGCCGGATGCGCCGGACCCGACCGGCCTGGCGTGGAATCCTGATCGGGTGACGCGGCACGGGCCATGGTGGCAGCTTGCGGCTGGAACTGCAACGCTGCCGCGGGCCTTTGTCATGTTTTTTGCCACGGCCTCGGTCCCGCTGCGCAGCCCCTACACTTGCGGGCCATGAAATTGAGCAGCTACAAGGACGGATCGCGCGACGGGCAGCTGGTGGTCGTCTCGCGCGATCTCGCCACCGCCCACTACGCCACCGGGATCGCGACGCGACTGCAGCAGGTGCTGGACGACTGGAATTTCATGTCGCCGCAGCTGCAGGACCTGTCTGACGCGCTGAACGCGGGCCGCGCGCGCCACGCGTTCCCGTTCGAGCCGGCGCGCTGCCTGGCGCCGCTGCCGCGGGCCTACCAGCGGCTCGTCGGGGCCGCCTATCCGAATCAGGCCGAACCGGCCGGCGCGGCCGACGGCGGCGACGGACCATTGTTCATGCGCCAGGGCGCCAGTGACGCCCTGCTGGGGGCCCGTGACCCCATCGTGCTGGCCGACGAGGCCCAGGACGCCGACTTCGGCGCCGGCCTGGCCGTGGTCACGGGCGACGTGCCAGTGGGCGCGACGCCGGAGCAGGGCCTGGAGGCGGTGCGCCTGCTGATGCTGGCCAACGACGTCAGCCTGCGTGCGCTGGCGGCGGCGGAGGCCGAAACCGGCGCGGGCCTGCTGCAGGGCGTGCCCGCGGCCGCGTTCAGCCCGGTGGCCGTGACGCCCGACGAGCTGGGTGCGGCCTGGCAGGACGGCCGCGTGCAGCTGACGCTGCAGGTGGGCTGGAACGGCCGCAAGGTGGGCCTGTGCGAGACGGGCCCCGAGATGCGCTGGCACTTCGGCGAGCTGATTGCGCACGCGGCGCGCACGCGGCGCCTGGGGGCCGGCACCATCGTCGGCAGTGGCATCGTCGGCAATCGGCCGGTCGAAGCCGGCGGCCGCCCTGAATGGCCCAGAGGCTATGGCTGCATTGCCGACAAGCGCGCCATGGAGACGCTGCTGGACGGCGCACCAACGACCGACTACCTGCGCTTCGGCGATGTCGTGCGCGTCGAAATGAAGGACCGCGACGGCCGCTCGCTGTTCGGCGCCATCGAGCAGCAGGTGGTGTCGCTGGAGCCGCTGGCGGCCGGAGACTGACGACTGGCGCGCGCCCTGGCGGCGTCATCGTCGGTGCGACGCCTGAAACGCCCCGGAAGGGGGGCACTTCAGATCTGGCGCGCGAATTCGCGCAGGCCGCCCAGCAGCATTTCCACCGCCAGCGCCACCAGCACCAGGCCCATGAGGCGCTCGAAGGCCAGCAGCACGTGCATGCCGACCCAGCGCTGCACGCGCTCGGCCAGCACCAGCACGATGGCGCAGACGGCCATGGTCACGCTGAGCGCGGCAATCCACTCCCAGCGCCGCTCGGGTGCCTGGCTGACCAGCAGCAGCACCGTGGCCAGGGCCGACGGCCCGGCCAGCGCCGGCACCGCCAGCGGCACGATCAGGGGTTCGGCGGTGGGCTCGGCGTCGGCCGGGCGGGGCGGCGGGAACACCATGTGGATGGCGATCAGGAACAGCACCACGCCGCCGGCGATCTGCAGCGACAGCTGGGACAGGTTCATCACGCGCAGGAAGCCGTCGCCGACGAACATGAAGGCCAGCAGCAGCCCGAAGGCGATCAGCACCTCGCGCAGGATCACGCGCGGCCGGCGCTCGGGCGCCACCGGCTTGAGCGCGCTGGCGAAGATCGGGATGTTGCCCACCGGGTCGGTGATCAGCAGCAGCAGGATGGTGGCGGAGACGAAGCTGTAGGTCATGCGGGGCGGCCCGGCGGCGGACGCCGGCTGTCGGCATTGTGCAGCGGTCGGGCTGGCGCCCGCCGCGCCGGTCCGCCGCCATTCTCGTTACGATCTCCGCCATTGCCCGTCAACCCGCTGGAGAACCCTGCATGACTGCCCCCGCCATCGACTACAGCCGCTACCAGACCCTGAACATCACGCGCCGCGGGGTGGATGGTGGCGTGCTCGACCTGCAGATGAAGGCCAAGGACGGCAAGCTGCCGACCGCCGGCCACGACGGCCACTGGGAGCTGGCCGAGATCTGGCGCGACGTCGATCGCGACGAGAGCGTGCGCGTGGCGGTGCTGCGCGGCGACGGACTGGGCTTCTCCGGCGGCGGCGACCTGGCGCTGGTGCAGGACATGGCGCAGGACTTCGCCGTGCGCACGCGCGTCTGGAAGGAGGCGCGCGACCTGGTCTACAACGTCATCAACTGCGAGAAGCCGATCGTCAGCGCCATGCACGGCCCGGCCGTGGGTGCCGGCCTGGTGGCCGGGCTGCTGGCCGACGTGTCGATCGCCGCGCGCACGGCGCGCATCGTCGACGGCCACACGCGCCTGGGCGTGGCCGCCGGCGACCACGCGGCGATCTGCTGGCCCCTGCTGTGCGGCATGGCCAAGGCCAAGTACTACCTGATGCTGTGCGAGGCCATGACCGGCGAGGAGGCCGAGCGCATCGGCCTGGTGTCGCTGGCGGTGGAAGCCGACGAATTGCTGCCGCGCGCCTACGAAGTGGCGGACAAGCTGGCCGCCGGCAGCCAGAGCGCGATCCGCTGGACCAAGTATTCGCTCAACAACTGGTACCGCCAGGCCGGGCCGACCTTCGACACCTCGCTGGCGCTGGAATTCATGGGCTTCGGCGGGCCCGACGTGCATGAAGGGGTGGCCTCGCTGCGCGAGCGGCGCGCACCGCGCTTCTGAGCAGTGCCCGACGCCGTCGCATCGATCTGGCCGATCGATGGCGAGCGGCGATCGGCTCCGTGATAATGCGGGTCATGCTGCCTCGTCACCGCCTGCCGCAGCTTGCCCGCCTGGTGCTGGCGGGCTTCGTGCTGGTGCTGGCCGCCGCGGCGATCTCGCCGCTGCTGCAGCCGCGCGCGCTGCAACTGGTGTGCGGCGCGCAGGGACCGGTCCTGCTGGTGGTCGACACCGGCGATGGCCGGGTGGGCGAGCCGGGCCACACGCTGGACTGTGCGCTGTGCCTGCCGCTTGGCGCGCCTTCGGGCGGCGTCATCGACCCGGCACCCCCCGTGGCCGCGGTGGCGCGGTCGCACTGGGTGCGGCTGGACGCCCTGCGGGTGGCGCGTGCGCGCGCGCCGCTGCCACCCCGCGGCCCGCCTTTTCTCTCCTGACTGACTGGCCCGTGCCGCGGCCGCCCACGGCAGGCGCGGCGGGCCGTTGTTCGTGTTCGCATCGATCGATTTCAGGAGAGACCATGTTCAGGATTCAGATGTTTCGCGCGGCCGCGCTGGTGCTGGCCGCAATGGGGTGGGTCGGCGCCGTGCAGGCGCAGGCGGTCCAGGTGGCGGACCCGTGGGCGCGTGCCACGGTGCCCGGCCAGCAGGGCAGTGGGGCCTTCATGACGCTGACCGCGGCCCGTGATGCCGTGCTGCTGGGCGGCGCCTCGCCCGCCGCCGGGGTGGTGGAGATCCACGAGATGGTGCTGCAGGACGACGTCATGCGCATGCGCCCGGTGGCGTCGCTGCCGCTGCCGGCCGGGCAGGCGGTGACGCTCAGGCCGGGCGGGCTGCACGTCATGCTGATGGACCTGAAGGCGCCGCTGGTGGCGGGCAGCGAGCTGCCGCTGACGCTGCGCGTGCGCGACAGCGATGGCGCCGAGTCGAGCCTCGAGCTGCAGGTGCCGGTGCGCGCCCTGAACGCGCCGCGCGGTCAGCACGGGCACGGGCACTGAGCCCCTGTCCCGGCACGCCGGTTTGCGGTAAGCTGGCCGGGTTCCGGGCGCTGCCCATCCGGGCATCGCCCATCCGTGACCCTGGAGCTGCCACACCATGAGTGAACTGAAGCCTTTTGACTTCGGCCAGATGCTGCCTGGCTTCGACTTCCTGCAAAAGCTGGCGGCCAGCGGTGCCGGCGCCACCGGACCAGCGGCCTGGGCCGTGCCCACCGTGGATGTGGAAGAGCTCGACAAGCGCATCACCGAGCTGAAGGCGGTGCAGTTCTGGCTCGAGCAGAACCTGGTGGCGCTGAAGGCCACGGTGCAGGCGCTGGAAGTGCAGAAGATGACGCTCACGGCGCTGCGCAGCATGAACCTCGGCATGGGCGAGATCGCCAAGGCCTTTGCGCTGTCGACCGAAGAGGCCGCGGACGCCGCCGAGGGTGCCGTGCCGGCCGAGGAGACCGCGGCACCCGGCGGGCACGACGACACTTCGAGCTGGCCCTACAAGCGCGAGGAAGAGGCCGCGCCAGCGGCGCCGGTCGAAGAGGAACCGGCACCCCGGCCGGCGCGTGCCGCCAAGCGCGCGAGCCGTGCCGGCGCCGCAACCCGCCAGGCCGCAGCGGACCCGGAGGCGGCAGCAGCCGTGACCGATCCGATGCTGTGGTGGGGCGCGCTGACGCAGCAGTTCCAGCAGATCGCGACCGAGGCGCTGCAGGAGGCCGCGCGCGCCATGCCGATGGCCGCGGACGAGGCGCCGCAGGAGTCGACGGACCCGGCTGCCGGAGCGCGGCGCGCGACCGCGAGCCGCAAGAAGCCGGCAGCGGGCAAGAAGACGACGGCACGCAAGTCGGCGGGTGCCAAGAAGACGGCTGCGCGCAAGACCCCGGCACGCAAGAGCGCCGCACGCAAGAAGGCCAGGCCGGCACCCGAGCCGGAAGACCAGGGCGGTGTCGGCTGGCCCCTGCCGACACCGTTCAAGTTCGGCTCGCGTTGAACCTGAATCCGGCAGTTGAACGCGCGCCGGCCGCGCGGCGTCAGAGGGATTTCTTCAGCCAGTTGCCGATCTCGCCGACGATGCCGCGGCGGAACAGCAGCACGCAGACGACGAAGATCACGCCCTGCACCACGGTGACCCAGGCGCCCAGCTCGGCCAGGTAGTTCTGCATGGTCACGATCACGGCGGCGCCGACCACGGGGCCGAAGATGGTGCCCATGCCGCCGACCAGGGTCATCAGCACCACCTCGCCCGACATGCCCCAGT
>CAYRHV010000156.1:0-5522 GCA_964424045.1 uncultured Ottowia sp.
GTCTTGATCACGAAGGTGAAGCTCTTGTCGGCGAACGCGGTGATCACCACCGGCAACGGCAGGCCGGGCTCCACGCCCTGCGTCTGCGCGTTGAACGCCTTGCAGAACTCCATGATGTTCAGGCCGCGCTGGCCCAGTGCCGGGCCGATGGGCGGCGACGGGTTGGCCTTCCCAGCTGGCACTTGCAGCTTGATGAAGCCGACGATCTTCTTCGCCATGCTTGACTCCTTGCGGGTGCAGACGCGTGTTGTGACACGCTCCCCGGGGACTCCGACTCACACAGACCGATGACCGGCGCCGAGTCGGCAGGCGCCAGCCACCTGAAATACCGTTTGCGTCAGGCCTTCTCGACCTGGCCGAACTCGAGCTCCACCGGAGTGGCCCGACCGAAGATCGTGACCGAGACGCGCAGCTTGCTCTTGTCGTAGTTGACTTCCTCGACGGTGCCGTTGAAGTCGGTGAAGGGGCCGTCCTTGACCCGGACATATTCGCCGACCTCGAACTCGACCTTGTGGCGCGGCTTGTCCGAGCCTTCCTCCATCTGGGTCACGATCTTCATGACGTCGTCATGCGAGATCGGCGTCGGGCGGGTGCGCGCGCCACCGACGAAACCGGTCACCTTGCTGGTGTGCTTCACCAGGTGCCAGGTGTCGTCGTCCATCACCATCTCCACCAGCACGTAGCCGGGGAAGAACTTGCGCTCGGTGGTGCGCTTGACGCCGTTCTTGATCTCGACCACTTCCTCGGTCGGCACCAGGATGCGGCCGAATCGATCTTCCATGCCGGCGCGCACGACGCGCTCGCGGATGTTGCGCTCGACCGCCTTTTCCATGCCCGAGTAGGCATGGACCACGTACCACTTCAGGTCGGGATTCGACGACGCGCCCGCCTGCATCTCTTTCATCACTTCGCTCGTCATCGCCTCCACCCCAGGATCAGATCGTAGAGGGACCACTGCAGAAACTGGTCGGTGATCCACATGAACAGGGCGATCGCCACCGAGAACGCGAACACGAAGGCCGTGGTCTGCAGCGTCTCCTTGCGCGCCGGCCAGACCACCTTGTGCATCTCGCGCCAGGAGTCGCGCGCAAACGCGATCAGGCGCCGGCCCGACTCGGACAGCAGGAAGGTCACTGCCGCCAGCACCAGGCCCACGATCAGGCTGCCCCACTGGATCAGGGTGCCCTGATTGGCCAGCAGGTAATAGGCCGCCACGCCGCCGATGACCAGCAGGGCGGCCAGGACCAGCTTGGCCTTGTCGACGCCCGTGCTCACGGTTTGTATCTGCGTGCTCGCCACCATCAATTCCAAATCAACCCGGGTTGGACCGGCGCGGGGCCAATCGGTTCCGGACACCATTCATGAGACGCGCAGGCCCGCCGGTGTGGGCGGGCCGCTGCGACCACCGCAAAGGTGGCAGGGGCAGTAGGAATCGAACCTACAACCTTCGGTTTTGGAGACCGACGCTCTGCCAATTGAGCTATACCCCTAGAACCCCGATCACTCGATGATCTTGGAGACCACGCCGGCGCCCACCGTGCGGCCGCCCTCGCGGATGGCAAAGCGCAGGCCCTCTTCCATCGCAATGGGCGCAATCAGCTTGACCGTGATGCTCACGTTGTCGCCAGGCATCACCATCTCCTTGTCCGCCGGCAGCTCGATGGCGCCGGTGACGTCGGTGGTGCGGAAGTAGAACTGCGGCCGGTAGTTGTTGAAGAACGGCGTGTGACGCCCGCCCTCTTCCTTGCTCAGGATATACACCTCGCCGGAGAACTGGGTGTGCGGCTTGATGCTGCCGGGCTTGCACAGCACCTGGCCGCGCTCGACGTCCTCGCGCTTGGTGCCGCGCAGCAGGATGCCGACGTTGTCGCCCGCCTGGCCCTGGTCCAGCAGCTTGCGGAACATCTCGACGCCGGTGACGATGGTCTTCTGGGTGTCGCGGATGCCGACGATCTCGATTTCCTCGCCGACCTTGACGATGCCGCGCTCGACCCGGCCGGTGACGACGGTGCCACGACCCGAGATGGAGAAGACGTCTTCGACGGGCATCAGGAAGGTGCCGTCGATGGCGCGCTCGGGCGTGGGGATGTAGGTGTCCAGGGCTTCGGCCAGTTGCAGGATGGCCTGCTCGCCCAGCTCGCCGGTGTCGCCTTCCAGGGCCTTGAGGGCCGAGCCCTTGATGATGGGGGTGTCGTCGCCGGGGAATTCATACTTGTCCAGCAGTTCGCGCACTTCCATCTCGACCAGTTCGAGCAGTTCGGCGTCGTCGACCATGTCGCACTTGTTCAGGAAGACGACGATGTAGGGCACGCCGACCTGGCGGGCCAGCAGGATGTGCTCGCGCGTCTGGGGCATGGGGCCGTCGGCGGCCGAGCACACCAGGATGGCGCCGTCCATCTGGGCGGCACCGGTGATCATGTTCTTGACGTAGTCGGCGTGGCCGGGGCAGTCAACGTGCGCGTAGTGGCGGTTGGCGGTCTCATACTCGACGTGCGAGGTGCTGATGGTGATGCCGCGCGCCTTCTCCTCGGGGGCGTTGTCGATGGCCGCGTAGCTCTTGGCGTCACCACCGAATTTCTTGGCCAGCACCGTGGCCAGCGCCGCCGTCAGCGTGGTCTTGCCGTGATCCACGTGACCAATCGTGCCCACGTTCACGTGCGGCTTGCTGCGCTCGAATTTCTCTTTTGCCATGTCTTCGACTCCGAAAAATCAACTCAAACTACACAACGCCCCGAGCCACGGAAGCCCATGCCACCGCGGCCGTGACTGGTGCCCTTGGTGAGAATCGAACTCACGACCTCTCCCTTACCAAGGGAGTGCTCTGCCACTGAGCCACAAGGGCGAAAACCGGAACGAGGGGAACCCGGCATGCAGCCTGGAGGAGCCAACTGGAGCGGGAGACGGGAATCGAACCCGCGTCATTAGCTTGGAAGGCTAAGGTTCTGCCATTGAACTACTCCCGCTCGGCCCGCCACGGCGCCCCGCTTCGCGCGGGATCACGCCCTGGACAACCCGGGAGACCGCCCAGCCCGAACTCCAGACTGCCCGCCACCCAGACGGTGACGCCCTGATCCACCTCGTAAAATTCAGTTTTCGCTGGTGGAGAGGGCTGGATTCGAACCAGCGTAGGTATAAACCGGCAGATTTACAGTCTGCTGCCATTAACCACTCGGCCACCTCTCCAGTGACGAACCCCTAATTATGCCATCTTTCACCAGGCTGCAGCAAGCCGGGGCCTGGGAGCGTGCGCGACAGCAGGCATCGAAGCGAAACGCGCAAAAAAACGCGGCTGGCATGGTGATGCCGGCAAGCCCGGGAGCTCCCTGGACGCGGCCCGCAACGCCGCGATGGATCGCCTCCTCGCGTCTTGCCTGGCACGCCGAGGGCGGCACTGGCAAGCACATCCAACTGCCGGATTTAGGTTCAATCGGCGCCGAGCCAGTCGATCGGCGCCTGGCCCAGGCCCTCGAGGAAGGCATTGGCACGGCGGAAATGGTCGCAACCCATGAAGGGCACGGGCGGGCGCGTGGCCGACAGCGGCGAGGGGTGGTTGGACAGGCACCACAGGTGCGGGCCGCGCTGATCGGGCGGCGGCGCCAGCGCCTGTGCGTGCGCCCCCCAGAGCAGGAACACCAGCGGCCGCGGGCCCGTGACGAGCTGGTGGAACACGGCCCCGGTCAGCGCCTGCCAGCCGATGCGCGCGTGGCTGGCGGCCTGGCCGGCCTCCACCGTCAGGCTGGCGTTGAGCAGCAGCACGCCCTGGCGCGCCCAGTGGTCCATCAGGCCGTCGCGCATCGGTTCGCGCCCGAACTCGCGCGCCACCTCGGCGCGGATGTTGCGCAGGCTGGGCGGGATGCGCTCGCCCGGCCCGATGGCAAAGGCCAGGCCATAGGCCTGGCTCGGGCCGTGATAGGGGTCCTGACCCAGGATCACGACGCGCGTACGCTCGGGCGGCGTCAGCTTCAGCGCCAGCAACGGCCGCGGCGGGTAGATCACCGCGCCGGCGGCCAGGCGCTGCTGCAGGAAGGTGCTCAGACGCGTTCCCGTGTCGCCGGCCAGAAAGTCGTGCACCAGCGGGCGCCAGCCCGCAGCCACCGCATCGGTCGGCGGCGGCCAGCCCACCAGGCGCGGCGCGGCTTCGATCGTCGGGCCAGCCCGTGCCACGGCCTCGCCTCAGGCAAACAGTTGCGCCAGCGCCACGCCCGGCTCCTCGGCGCGCATGAAGGCTTCGCCGACCAGGAAGGCGTGCACGCCGGCGCCGCGCAGGCGCGCGACGTCGGCGCGCGTGGCAATGCCGCTTTCGGTCACCAGCAGCCGGTCGGCAGGCACCGAGGGCAGCAGGGCCAGCGTGGTCTCGACGCGGGTCTCGAAGCTGCGCAGGTTGCGGTTGTTGATGCCCACCAGCGGCGTGCGCAGCTTCAGCGCCCGCTCCAGCTCGGCGCCGTCGTGCACCTCGACCAGCACCGCCATGTCGAGGCCGCGCGCCACGGCCTCCAGCTCGGCCATCTGGCTGTCCGCCAGGCAGGCGGCGATCAGCAGGATGCAGTCGGCGCCGATCGCGCGCGCCTCGTAGACCTGCCAGGGGTCGATCATGAAGTCCTTGCGCAGCACCGGCAGGTCGCAGCTGGCGCGCGCCTGCTTCAGGTAATCGTTGCTGCCCTGGAAGAACTGGCGGTCCGTGAGCACCGACAGGCAGGCGGCGCTGACCCGGCCGTCGCCCAGGGCGTAGCTCTGCGCCAGATCGGCCGGAATGAACTCGCCCGGCCGGATCACGCCCTTGCTCGGGCTGGCCTTCTTGATCTCGGCAATCACCGCGGCCTGGCCGGCGGCGATCTTCGCGCGCAGCGCGCCCTCGAAGTCGCGCGTCAGCACGCGGCTTTCGGCGTCCTCGCGCATGGCGGCCAGCGACTTCTTCCGGCGGCCAGCCGCCACCTCGTCGCGCTTGGTGGCGACGATCTTCTCCAGGATGTCATTCATCGCTGGCGTTCCCGCGTCCGGCTCAGGCTGCCGCTGGCTGAGCGGCCGCGCGGGTGAACGCCACGACCTGCGCCAGCCGGGCCCGGGCGGCGCCGCTGTCCAGCGCGGCGCGGGCGCGCTCGATGCCGTCCTTCATGGTCGGCGCCACATTCGCGGCATACAGTGCCACGCCGGCATTGAGCAGCACGATGTCGCGCGCCGCCCCTTCCTCGCCGTCAAGCACGCCGCGCACCATGGTCACCGACTCCTGTGGCGTCTCCACGCGGATCGAGCGGTTGCTCATCATGCGCAGGCCGAAGTCCTCGGGATGGATCTCGTATTCGCGCACCTGGCCGTCGCGCAGCTCGCCCACCAGGGTGGCGGCGCCCAGGCTGACCTCGTCCATGCCGTCGCGGCCATAGACCACGACCGCGTGCTCGGCGCCCAGGCGCTGCAGGGCGCGCACCTGGATGCCGACCAGGTCGGGGTGGAACACGCCCATCAGGATGTTGGGCGCGCCGGCCGGGTTGGTGAGCGGCCCCAGGATGTTGAAGAAGGTCTTGACC
>CAYRHV010000157.1:0-5510 GCA_964424045.1 uncultured Ottowia sp.
ATGGGCGCCTACGCGGCGTCCAAGAGCGCGCTGATGCGCCTGACCGAATCCATGTCGGCCGAACTGCGCGACCATGGCATCAACGTCAACTGCGTGCTGCCCTCGACGCTGGACACGCCGCCCAACCGCGCCGCCATGCCCGATGGCGACGCCAGCCGCTGGGTCGAGCCGGCGGCGCTGGCCGAGGTGATCGGCTTTCTGGCGTCGGACGGGGCACGCGCCATTCATGGGGCGCTGATTCCGGTGCTGGGACGGGTGTAGGCGGACCGGGTTTCGCGGCGGTTCGGTGGGGCACTGCGGCTGGATGAGGGCGCGTTGGTGCCGAGGTGATCATGCGTCGCACTGGATCGCCACGGCCTGCGGCCTCGCGATGACGGGGGTGGAAGTGGCTGCGTCGTCGGCGATCGGCGCGACGGCGTGACCGGTCATTGCGGACCGTCGCGGGCGACGTGACGAACGCGCTCGAACAGCGCCGCCACGTCCTCGGGCGGCAGCTTGATGCCGAAGTGCCGGTCCAGCGCCTCCCGCAGGGCCGGGACGCTGCCGAGCGTTTCGTGCTGTTCGCTGCCGTCGTGCCGGTGCCGGCTCAGATGCAGATTGGCCAGCGTCCAGCGCACGCCGTCGGGCGCGGCGCGCGCGATCGTCAGGCGGCGGCGAAACACCGAGTCCGGGTGGGTGCTGGTGTACCAATTGCCGACCTGGCGGTCGATGAAGGGCAGCTCCTCTCCGGTGAATTCATAGACGTCGACCCAGGCGCCGGCGCGCCGGATCTGGTGGTACCAGCGCCCGGCCTCGCGCTGCAGGCGGCGCGTCTCGTGCGGTGTCGGCTGCTCGACGTCGGGCTGCAGGCGCAGCGCGCAGGTGAGCGACGCGGCGCCAACGCCGACGTCGGTGATCCAGGCCGCGCCGCCCACGCGCACTTCCAGCAGCATGTGGGTGCGCTGCGTCGGCACGCGCCGGTCCGGCTGGTTCAGGCGCACGCGCGCGCCCAGCGGCCGCACGTCGAAGCCGAGCTGCTCCAGCACGGCCAGCAGCAGGCCGTTCTGCTCGAAGCAGTAGCCGCCGCGACGATGCCGTACCAGCTTGTCGAACAGGGCGGCCGGCTCGAGATGGATCGCCCGGCCCAGCAGGACGTCGATGTTCTCGAACGGGATGGCCTGTGCGTGCGCGGCCGTCAGCGCGTGCAGGGTCTCCAGCGTCGGCGGGCAGGGGCCGGCCAGCCCGATGCGGGCCAGATAGCGTGCCAGCTCGACTGGCGTGCCGGTCTCGGATTGCGTGTCACCAGCCATGCCCCGAGTTTGCGCGCCGCAGCACGAACGTGCTCTCGGTCGCCGGAACACCCTCGCGCGCGAGGCGCTGCCAGGTGCCGCGGATTTCGCGCCCGCAGGCCGCCGGCACCAGCTGGCCGGTCCAGAAGGCGTGCAGGCTCTTGCCGTCCTGCGATTCGTCGAGGTTGAGCTCGCCGCCCTCGATGTCGCCCGAGGCGATGGAGCCCTGCCCGCCGTAGTGGAACTCGCCGCGCAGGCTTTCGCTGAAATCGGGGTGCTGGCGCAGCCGCAGCCGGCCGCGCTGGCCCAGCTCGGGCAGCTCGACTTCCCAGCTGCCGTAGAGCCGGCGCGCGTCCCAGTGCTGCAGGTCCGGACAGGCGGGGTTGACGGCGACGGGCCGAGCGGCCTCGGTCGGCGCCTCGGGCGCGCTGGCGCAGGCTGCCAGCAGGGCGGTCAGGGCGGTGGCCAGGGCGGATTGAAGGCGGGGATTCATGGGGCAGTCTCCGTGGCCGGCCGGGTGCCCTCTTCGCCGGTGCGGCGGGCGAATTCGGCACGCATGGCGCGCAGGCGGGCGCGCGAATCCTCGCGCAGCGGGGCCTGGTCGAGCGCCATTTCGGCGATGAAGCGGCTCGGGCGCGCGGCCACCACCTCGCGTCCGCGCTTGCGCCGGCGCGTCCAGCTCACCGCCAGGGTGGTGCGTGCGCGCGTGATGCCGACGTACATCAGGCGGCGCTCTTCCTCGACGTGCGCAGCCTGGGCCGCGGCGCTGGCGTCCTCGTCGGGGCGGAACGGCAGCACGCCCTCGTTCACCCCGGCCAGGATGACGTGCGGCCATTCCAGGCCCTTGGCCGCGTGCAGGGTGGACAGCGTCACCACGTTCGGGTCCTGCTCGCGCTCGTTCAGGGTCGAGATCAGCGAGATGGTCTGCGCCACCTCCAGCAGGCTGCGCGACTGCTGCTGCGTGGTGACGCCGGCGGCGTCCTCGATCTGGCCGCCGCAGCGGCCGGCCATCCAGTCGCAGAAGTCGAGCACGTTGGTCCAGCGCGCGGCGGCCTGCGCCGGGCTGTCGGCGGCGTCATGCAGGTGGCGTTCGTAGCCGATGTCCTGCAGCCAGTCGGCGAGAAAGGCGCGCGCCGCTTCCTGGCCGACGGTGTGGTCGGCGCGATGGCGCAGCGCGTTGATGCTGCGGCCGAATTCGTGCAGTCCGGCAATGGCGCGTGCCGGCAGCGCCGCCGGCAGTGAGTGCGCGAACAGGGCGCCGAACAGCGACAGGCGCGACTTGCCGGCGAATTCGCCCAGGGCGCCCAGGGTCTGGTGGCCGATGCCGCGTCGCGGCGTGGTGACGGCGCGCAGGAAAGCCGGGTCGTCGTCCTCGTTGATCCAGAGCCGCAGCCAGGCGCACAGGTCCTTGATTTCGGCGCGGTCGAAGAAGCTCTGCCCGCCCGAGACCTTGTACGGGATCTGCGCCCGGCGCAGCGCCTGCTCGAACACCCGGGCCTGGTGGTTGGCGCGATACAGGATGGCGAAGTCGCGCCAGTCCTTGCGCACCGTGTTCTGGCGCAGCGACTGGATGCGCGCCACGGCGCGCTCGGCCTCGTGCGCCTCGTGGTCGCATTCCAGCACGCGCACCGGATCGCCCTCGCCGAGTTCGGAATGCAGGCGTTTCTCGAACAGCTTGGGGTTGGGCGCGATGACGTTGTTGGCGGCGCGCAGGATGGCGCTGGTGGAGCGGTAGTTCTGCTCCAGCTTGATGACCTTCAGCCGCGGGAAGTCCTGCGGCAGGCGGCGCAGGTTGTCCAGCGTGGCGCCGCGCCAGCCGTAGATGCTCTGGTCGTCGTCGCCGACGGCGGTGAAGCTGGGCTCGGGGCCGAGCAGGCACTTCATGAGCGCGTATTGCGTGGCGTTGGTGTCCTGGTATTCGTCCACCAGCAGATGGACCAGGCGCGCCTGCCACTTGCCGGCGACGTCGGCGTGCCCCTGCAGCAGGCGCAGCGGCAGGCCGATCAGGTCGTCGAAGTCGACGCTCTGGTAGGCCGTCAGGCGCTCCTGGTAGCGCGCCATCACCTGCGCCGTCTGGCGCTCGCCCTCGCTGCGGGCCTGGGCCAGCGCGCCGGCGGCGTCGAGTCCAGCGTTCTTCCAGCGGCTGATGGCCCATTGCCACTGGCGTGCCGTGGCGGCGTCGGTGGTGGCGCCGCAGTCCTTCACCAGGCCGAGCACGTCGTCGCTGTCGAGGATGCTGAACTGGGGCTTCAGGCCGATGGCCGCGCCGTCCTCGCGCAGGATGCGCACGCCCAGGGCGTGGAAGGTGCAGATCAGCACCTCGCCGGCGGCCTTGCCGACCAGCTCGCGCGCGCGCTCGCGCATCTCGGCGGCGGCCTTGTTGGTGAAGGTGATGGCGGCGATGCGGGCGGGTTCCACGCCGGTCCGGATCAGGCGCGCGATCTTGTGCGTGATGACGCGCGTCTTGCCCGAGCCGGCGCCCGCCAGCACCAGACAGGGCCCGCGCAGGTGATTCACGGCGTCCTGCTGGGCGAGGTTCAGGTGGTCGGACATGCGGGCGAGAATGATACCCACCCCCGGGGCTGCAGTCGCTGCGCGATGTTGCGCCTTCCCCCTTCGAGGGGGCACCGCCAGCGAACAGGCAAAGCCCGTCCGCGGCGGTTGCGGGCGTGGCCTGCTCCGCGGCCATTGGGCTCTTCGGGTCGCAAGCGCCGCGGGTGCAGGGTGGCGCCGTGGGCCACTGAACTGATACGCTCGCTGACCTCGGACCTGCTCGAAGCGCCCTTCCATGACCGCCCTGGCCGGCATTCTGGCTGTCACGTTCCCGTTCTTTGCCCTGGTGCTGTGCGGTTACGTGGCCGCGCGCTCGCGCGTGCTGCCGCTGGATTCGGTGCCGGGGCTGAACATGTTCGTGCTGTATTTCGCGCTGCCGTGCATGCTGTATCGCTTCGGCAGCACGACGCCGGCGGCGCAGCTGTTCGATCCTGGGGTGGCGCTGCTGTGGATTGTCTGCGCGGCGCTGCTGATCTGGCTGGCGGCCGGTGCGGCGCGGCGCCGGGGCGCCGGCTGGCCGGACGCCGCGATGGGCGCGCTGGTGGCGGTGTTTCCCAATTCCGGCTTCATGGGCGTGCCGCTGATCGTCGCCCTGCTGGGCGAGAGCGGCGCCGGCCCGGTCATGGCCAGCCTGCTGGTGGATCTGGTGCTGACGAGCTCGCTGTGCATCGGGCTGTCGCAATGGCACGACGTCGGCACCGCCCGGCTGCCCGGCGAAAGCCCGGTCCTGCTGGCCGTGGCGCGGGCGCTGCGTGGCGCGGTGGCCAATCCGCTGCCGTGGTCGATCCTGCTGGGTGCGCTGGCCGGGGCGGTGGGCTTTGCGCTCTGGGAACCGCTCGATCAGACCGTGGCCCTGCTGGCCGATGCCGCCTCGCCGATGGCGCTGTTCACCATCGGCGCCGTGCTGGCGCGGGCCCAGCTGCAGCCGGGATCGCAGGGCGCGGCGCCGGTGACGCTCAATGACGTCGGCTTCGTCACGGCGCTGAAGCTGGTCGCGCACCCGGTGCTGTTGGTCGGCCTGGGTGCGCTGGCAGTGTGGGTCCGGCTGTTGCCGGCACCGCTGCTGGTGCCCCTGGTGCTGACGGCGGCGCTGCCGTCGGCCAGCAGCGTGTCCCTGCTGGCCGAGCGCTTTGGCGCCGACAACGGGCGCATCGCGCGCATCATCCTGTGGTCGACGGCGCTGGCCTTCTTCAGCTTCTCAGGGGTGGTCGCCGTAGTGACGTGAACCCTTCCGATGTCGCTGCGCTCCAGGTGCTCGCCGCCGGGGGCGGCGTCACTGCTGCGGCGGCAGGCGCACGGGGGGGATGTTGCGGATCTCGTCTTCCAGGGTGCCCTTGGGCAGGGTGGTCACGCTTTCCTTGATCAGGCCGCCGCCGATCACGCTGCCCGACACCGCGCCCTCGCCCTTGACGCGGGCGATGCAGTCGGCGCGGTAGAACTCGGGCAGGTTGTCGCAGCGCCGGAGCGCATTGGCCAGCGCTTCGTCGGGCGAGACGGCGGTGAGCTCCCGGCCCTGCGCGCTGCGCGCCTCGTGGCGACCGGCGGCTTCGTCCAGATTGGTCTCGGCCGGCGTGATCTGGGCCAGGGCGGGCAGGGCGAACATGGCGCACAGCGCCAGTGCAGTCAGTCTTGCGATCATCTTGGGGCTCCTTTCAACCTGGAAACCGCAGTTGGATGCGCCCGTCGGTG
>CAYRHV010000158.1:0-5505 GCA_964424045.1 uncultured Ottowia sp.
AGAGCCGGCGCATCGACAACCAGCTGCGCGGCCGCTCCGGCCGCCAGGGCGACCCCGGCTCCTCGCGCTTCTACCTGAGCCTGGACGATCCGCTGATGCGCATCTTCGCCGGCGACCGCGTGCGCGCCATCATGGACCGGCTGAAGATGCCCGAGGGCGAGGCGATCGAGGCCGGCATCGTGACGCGCAGCATCGAGAGCGCGCAGCGCAAGGTCGAGGCGCGCAACTTCGACATCCGCAAGCAGCTGCTGGAATACGACGACGTCGCCAACGACCAGCGCAAGGAGATGTATGCGCTGCGCAACTCGATCCTCGATGCCAGCGACCTGACCGAGCAGATCAGCGCCCTGCGCGAGGGCTGCATGACCGACCTGGTGCGCCAGTTCGTGCCGCCCGAGTCGGTCGAGGAGCAGTGGGACCTGCCGGGGCTGGAGAAGGTGCTGGCCACCGACTGGCACATCGAGCTGCCGCTGACGCAGGAGGTCGAGGCCTCCAGTGCCATCACCGATGAAGACGTGGTCGAGCGCATCGTGGACGCGGCCAACAAGGCCTATGCCGAGCGGCTGGAGCTGGTGGGGGCCGAGAACTACTACTCCTTCGAGCGCGCCGTGCTGCTGCAGAGCATCGACGTGCACTGGCGCGAGCACCTGGCGGCGCTGGACTACCTGCGCCAGGGCATCCACCTGCGCAGCTACGGCCAGAAGCAGCCCAAGCAGGAATACAAGCGCGAGGCCTTCGAGCTGTTCGGCCAGATGCTGGACGTGGTCAAGAACGAGGTCACGCGGACCCTGATGACGGTGCGCATCCAGACGCGCGAGGAGATCGACCAGGCGGCCGAGGACTACGAGCAGCGGCGCGAGCGCGTCAGCAACGTGACCTACAGCGCGCCGTCCGAAAGCACCGGCGAGCCCGAGGTCGTGCCCGAGGCGGCACCGCGCGACACCGCGCTGGCGGCGGCGGCCGCGGCCGGCGGCACGGCCGTGGTGCCGCGTGTCGGGCGCAACGATCCCTGTCCCTGCGGCAGTGGCAAGAAGTACAAGCACTGCCACGGCGCGCTGCGCTGACTGGCCGAGCCGGGGCCGGCCGGTGCGCCGGCCCGTTTGCCGATAATCACGTTTTTTCGACCTGCCTGCCATGCCCGTCAAGCTGAGCGCTCCCGATCCTGCCTCGCTGCTGCCCATCGCCGGCGTGCGCCTGGGCGTCACTGCCGCCGGCGTGCGCAAGGCCGGGCGCAAGGACCTGACGGTGCTGCTGCTGGACGAGGGCTGCGCGGTGGCCGGCGTCTTCACCCGCAACCGCTTCTGTGCGGCGCCGGTGCAGGTCTGCCGCGAGCACCTTGCGCACGGTGCCGCCATTCGCGCGCTGGTCATCAACACCGGCAACGCCAATGCCGGCACTGGCGAGCCCGGCCTGCAGGCGGCGCGCCAGACCTGCACGGCGCTGGCGGCGCAGCTGGGTGTGCAGCCCGAGCAGGTGCTGCCGCTGTCGACTGGCGTCATCATGGAGCCGCTGCCGGTCGAGCGGATCCTAGCCGGACTGCCCGCGGCAGTGGCCGACGCCGGTCCGGCGCACTGGGCGCAGGCGGCCGAGGCGATCATGACCACGGATACCGTGCCCAAGGCCTGCAGCGCCAGCGCCCGGGTCGGTGGCGCCGAGGTCCGGGTCACGGGCATGGCCAAGGGCGCCGGCATGATCCGTCCCGACATGGCGACCATGCTGGGCTTCGTGGCCACCGATGCGCGCGTGGATCCGGCGCTGCTGCCGGCCCTGGCGCAGACGCTGGCCGACGCATCCTTCAACCGCGTGACGGTGGACGGCGACACCTCCACCAACGACTCGTTCCTGCTGATCGCCACCCAGCAGGCCGATCATGCGACCATCGACAGCCTGGGCAGCGACGCCGGCCAGGCCCTGCAGGCGGCGCTGCTGGAAGTCGCGCGCCAGCTGGCGCAGGCCATCGTGCGCGATGGCGAAGGCGCGACCAAGTTCATCACCGTACAGGTCGAGGGCGGGCGCGACGCCGCCGAATGCCGCCAGGTGGCGTATGCGATCGCGCACTCACCCCTGGTCAAGACCGCCTTCTTCGCCAGTGACCCGAACCTGGGCCGCATCCTGGCGGCGGTCGGCTATGCCGGCATCGAGGACCTGGACCAGACGCGCATCGACCTTTTCCTGGACCAGGTGCACGTGGCCACCGGGGGTGGCCGCCATCCCGACTACCGGGAAGAGGACGGCCAGCGCGTCATGCAGCAGGCCGAGATCACGGTGCGTGTCGGGCTGGGCCGCGGCGCGGCCAGCGATACCGTCTGGACCTGCGACCTGAGCCACGACTACGTCCGCATCAACGCCGACTATCGGTCGTGAGACAGCGGCGTACGGGGCGGGGGCGGCATGCCCGAGGCCGGATGTGGCCGGCCGGTATCGAGAATGAAATCAACGACTGCGGCTGCCTTGCCAGGCGGACTTGCGTGCAGAAATGAATGAAGACCTGAAGCGCCTGATCGAACGGGCGGAACAACTGATCGGCCGCATCGAGGCCGTGCTGCCTCAGCCACTGGGTGCGCCCGACTGGGACCAGGCCGTGGCCTGGCGCTATCGCCGGCGCGCCAGCGGCATGGGCGTGCTGGAGCCGGTGCGGCACCTGGCAACGCTGCAGCTGGCCGACCTGAAGGAGATCGAGCCGCAAAAGGAGCGCGTGGAGCGCAACACGCGCCAGTTCGTCGCCGGCCGACCGGCCAACAACGTGCTGCTGACGGGCGCGCGGGGGACGGGCAAGTCCTCGCTCATCAAGGCCTGCCTGAACGCCTATGCGCCGGAGGGCCTGCGCCTGATCGAGGTCGACAAGGGCGACATGACCGACCTGCCCGACATCGTCGAGATCGTCAGCGGCCGGCCGGAGAAGTTCATCGTCTATTGCGACGACCTGAGCTTCGAGGAGGGCGAGCCCGGCTACAAGGCGCTGAAAAGCATCCTCGACGGCAGCGTGGCCGCCAGCACGCCCAACGTGCTGATCTACGCCACCAGCAACCGGCGCCACCTGCTGCCCGAATACATGAAGGACAACCTGAGCTACCACCACACCGAGGAGGGCGAGCTGCACCCGGGCGAGGTGGTGGAGGAGAAGGTCTCGCTGTCCGAGCGCTTCGGCCTGTGGGTCAGCTTCTACCCCTTCAGCCAGGACGAATACCTGACGATCGCGGCCCAGTGGCTGGACGCCCTCGGGGCGAGCCCCGAGCAGATCGAGCAGGCGCGGCCGCAGGCCCTGCTCTGGGCGCTGGAGCGCGGCTCGCGCTCGGGCCGCGTGGCCTGGCAGTTCGCACGCGACTTCATGGGGCAGCAGGCGGCGTGAGCACTGGACTGATCCGCGCCGATGCCGATCGCCCGCGCGCCGACGCGGTGGCAGGCGTCGAGCGATCGGTGGTGGAAGTCGCCGTCGGCGTGCTGCTGCGCCCGGACGGCTGCTTCCTGCTGACCTCGCGGCCGCCGGGCAAGGTCTATGCCGGCTACTGGGAGTTCCCGGGTGGCAAGCTGGAGCCCGGCGAGAGCGTCGAGCAGGCGCTGGCGCGCGAACTGCGGGAGGAACTCGGCCTGGTCATCGATCCGGATGCCGTGGTGCGCTGGCGCGAGCAGCTGGTGGACTACCCGCATGCCCTGGTGCGGCTGCACTTCTGTCGCGTCACCGCCTGGCGCGGCGAGCCGAGCATGCGCGAGGGTCAGCGCGCCGCCTGGCAGCGGCTGCCGGTGCAGGTGGCGCCGTTGCTGGCGGGGACGCTACCGGTGCTGGAATGGTTGCGCGAGGAGGGTGGGCCGCCCGGAGCCTGACCGGGGCTGGCGCCGGCCGGCAATCGGTTCAGCGGTCGAAACCGGAGGGTGCCGACCAGGGATCGGTCCCGGTTTCGTCGTCTCCCGATGCGTCGAGGCGAAAGCGCTCGCTGGCCCAGTCGCCCAGGTCGTGCAGCTTGCAGCGCGCGCTGCAAAAGGGGCGATAGCGGTTTTCCGGCTCGTAGGGGCTCGGGCCGCCGCAGCTCGGGCAGCGGACCGTCCTGGCACCGTCCCTGGTCGTGTGCGCCGCCATCAGCTGCACAGCGCCAGCTCGAGCGAGGCGTCCTCGCGCGCTGCCGACAGCTTGCCTTCCACGTTCTGGCGCAGCAGGCGCACCGACACCGCGAGCCGGTTGCCGCTCACTTCGGGCACCAGTTGCAGCGATTCATCGAGCCGCAGGTGCAGCAGCTGCGCCGTGCGTCCGTGCTGCGGCAGCGCGATCTGCAGCTGGCCACCACCGGCCAGCACCATTTTTGGCTTCGCCGTGTCGCGCAGGATCTGCAGCAGCAGCGTGATCGCTTCGGCCAGCGGCACCAGCGAAGTGACCCAGCGATGCAGGTCCGCACGCCGGACGGCCGCCTGCCCGTGCTGCCAGGCGTGGTAGGAGGGCAGGTCGAAGCCGCAGGTGCCGCCCGGGATGGCAGCTCGGCTGCGCACGCTCATCAGCCAGTCGTTGGCCGCCAGCTCGTGGCCCGGCTTGCCGATCTGCTGGCTCAGCTGTGCGAACGCGGCCTCCAGCCGGGCCAGCATGGCATCCAGCGAGACCTCGGAGATCGCCGGGTTGCCGCGAAAGCCCGCCATGTGGTTCTTCTGCCGGTCCAGGTCCTTCAGCACGTCCGACTTCAGATCGGTGCGGCTGGCGACCTCGAGCACCTCGAACAGGGTGACCAGGGCGAAATGATGATCGATGGGCGCATCGCGTGGCAGCAACTGGCCCAGGCGAGCCAGCAGGTGCTCGAGCCGGAGATAGGTGCGAATGCGTTCGTTGAGAGGGTATTCGTAAAGGATCACGCGCGGGCTTTCGCTCAGCTGGGGAGAATCATAGCCCCTGGCGCCGCGCCAACTCGTCGATCCGGGCCTCCAGTTCACGTACTGTGACACCTTCGCCGTTGAACAGCACCCAGTCGGCGGCGGCCAGGCGCTGCGTTCGCGTGGCCTGCGCGGCCAGGATGGATTTGACCTGTGCGCGCGGCAGCTGGCTGCGCGCCATCACGCGTTCGATCTGCACGGCGGGCGGACAGTCGATCACCAGCACGCGATCCAGCCGGGCGCGCCAGCGCGCCCCGGATTCGACCAGCAGCGGCACGTCGAACACGACCAGGCGCCGCCCCGCCTGCCGCGCCTGCTCGGCCTGGCGCCGGGTTTCCTGGCCTACCAGGGGGTGGATGATGGCTTCCAGCCGCGCGCGGGCCCCCGGATCGCGATAGACCAGCGCGCGCATTGCGGTGCGGTCGAGCGCACCATCGGCGCCGATCATGGCGGCACCGAAGTGCGCCGCGATGGCGGGCAGGGCGCTGCCGCCGACGGCCGTGGTGGCGCGCGAGATCGCGTCGGCGTCGATCACCGCCGCGCCGCGCCCGGCCCAGAGCGCGGCCACCGTGCTCTTGCCGCTGCCAATGCCGCCCGTGAGGCCGAGGTGGAACGGCTGCATCGCGGCGTGCCTGGGGCCTACAGACCCACCAC
>CAYRHV010000159.1:0-5498 GCA_964424045.1 uncultured Ottowia sp.
CGCTCAACGCTCAACGCTCAACGCTCAACGCTCAACGCTCAACGCTCAACGCTCAACGCTCAACGCTCAACGCTCAACGGGGCATTCAGGGTGCAAGCGGCTGCAGTTCGGCCCACAGATCGCTATAAATACGATAGCGATTGGCGCTGATGGCCGCAGGGCCTTTGTCGGACCGGGTGGCGGCAATGACGCCGCAGTCCGGCTCGTGGCGGTGCGTGCAGTTGTAGAAGCGGCAGGCTTCCACGTGCGGCCGCAGATCCGGCATGTAGGCCGCCAGCTGGGCCGGATCGACATGCTGCAGGCCGAATTCCTGGAAGCCCGGGGAGTCGATCAGGGCGCCTTCGCGCCGTTCATCGAGCCAGTACCAGGTGCTGGTACTGGTGGTGTGGCGGCCGGCGCCCAGCGCCTGCGACAGGCTGCCGGTGGCGGCATCGGCGTCGGGGACCAGGCGGTTGACGAGGGTGCTCTTGCCGACGCCGCTGGGGCCCAGGACCAGGGTGATTCGGCCCTGCAGCTGCCGGGCCAGGTCCTGCAGGCGCGCGTCCGGCACCGTCTCGCCTGCCGGGGCCAGGGCGACCAGCGGCAGCACGCGGTAGCCCATGCGCCGATAGGGTTCGAGCAGCTGCCAGGCGCGCTCGAAGGGCGCGGCCAGGTCGGCCTTGTTGAGCCCGATCAGGGGTTCGATGCCGGCCGCCTCGCAGGCGATCAGTGCACGCGCCAGGCGCGGTTCGGAGAGTTCGGGTTCCGTCGCCACCAGGACCAGCACCTGGTCCAGGTTGGCGGCGAAGATCTTGCTGCGCGCGTGGTCCTGCCGGCTCAGCAGGTTGCGCCGCGCCAGCACCTGCTCGATCACGCCCTCGTCGTGCGCCGCGCGCCAGCGCACGCGGTCGCCCACCACTGCCTGCAGGCGCTTGCCGCGCGGATGGCAGCGCACGCGCTCGCCAGCGGCCGTCTCGACCACGCAGTGGCGGCCGTGCGCCGCCACCACCAGACCGTGCTGCACAGTGTCCGGGGCCACGGCGGCGGACCGATTCACGGGCTTCAGGCCGGCTGAACCTGGCCCCCCATGCGGGCGATGCGCTCGCCCGCTGGCGGGTGCGAGTAGTAATAGCGCACGTAGAGCGGATCCGGCGTCAGCGTGCTGGCGTTGTCACGCGTCAGCTTCACCAGCGCATTGCTCAGGTCCTGGGCGCTGGCCTGGCGCGCGGCGTAGGCGTCGGCCTCGAACTCGTGCCGGCGCGACAGCCCCGCCATCAGGGGCGACAGGAAGAACAGGAACACCGGCACCACCAGCATGAACAGCAGCAGCGCCAGGGCGTGGTTGGGCACCACGCCGCCCATGGCGGGCGGCAGGTTGGGGGTGACGCCGAGGCCGCCGTAGAACCACGGCTGGCCCGCCAGCCAGCCCAGCAGCGCCAGGCCGGCCAGGCTCATGACCGCCAGGCCGGCGATGCGCTTGACGATGTGGCGATGCTTGTAATGGCCCAGCTCGTGGGCCAGCACGGCCTCGACCTCGGGCGCGCTCAGCTGCTGCAGCAGGGTGTCGAAGAACACCACCCGCTTGGCGGCGCCGAAGCCGGTGAAGTAGGCGTTCGCGTGGGCGCTGCGGCGGCTGCCGTCCATCACGAACAGGCCTTGCGCAGCGAAGCCGCAACGCGCCATGAGCTTGTCCACGCGCTGCTTCA
Source organism: uncultured Ottowia sp. (assembly GCA_964424045.1). Classification (GTDB taxonomy): domain Bacteria; phylum Pseudomonadota; class Gammaproteobacteria; order Burkholderiales; family Burkholderiaceae_C; genus Ottowia. The sequence continues at coordinate 1,686 of CAYRHV010000159.1, forward strand.
GGGCCTCGTCCTCCAGCGGCTGGAAGCGGTTGAACAGCGGCGCGATGACGGTCGGGTAGAGCACCAGCATCAACAGGCTGAAGCCCATCCAGGCGGCCCAGGTCCAGAGCCACCACCAGGCGCCCGTGGCCTGCATCAGCCACAGCACCAGGGCTGCCAGCGGCACGCCGATCAGCAGGCTCACCAGCGTCGACTTCAGCAGGTCGGACAGCCACAGGCCCAGCCGCATGCGGTTGAAGCCGAAGCGTTCCTCGATCACGAAGGTGCGGTAGAGCGAGGCCGGCAGCTCGAGCGCGCCGTTGATGAAGGCAAAGGCCACCAGCAGGGCGAGCGGCTGCAGCAGGGGCTGGGCGCCCAGCCACCGCAGCAGCCCGTCGTTCAGCGCGTCGAGTCCGCCCAGCAGGGTCCAGGCCAGCAGCACGGCGGTGCCCAGCGCGATTTCCAGCAGGCCCAGGCGCAGGCGCGAGATCGAATAATCGGCTGCGCGCTGGTGCGTGCGCAGGCTGATCGAGTCGGCAAAGGCCGCCGGCACCTGGTTGCGATGGCGCGCGATGGCGCGAATCTGGCGCGAGGCCAGCCACAGCTTCAGCCCCAGGTGGGCAAGCAGGGCGGCGGCGAAGATCGTGGCGGTCAGTGGTGCGGCAGACAAGATGGCTCGTTCTGGTGGGTGGAAATGTGCAGTTTAGGGCGAATGCCGGCGCTGCAAGTGGGCGAGCGTGGACAATCAGCACCCATGACCGAAACCGAAACCGAACGTGCCACCGAGATCGAGCTTGCCAAGTCGGACCTGAACCTGGTCTGGCTCGACTGCGAGATGACCGGCCTGGATCCCGAGAAGGAGCGCATCATCGAGATTGCCGTGGTCGTCACCGGCCCCCAGCTCACGCCGCGCATCGAGGGCCCGGTGCTGGTGATCCACCAGGACGAGGCCGTGCTCGCCGCCATGGACGCCTGGAACCGGAGCACACACGGACGCAGCGGCCTGGTCGACAAGGTGCGCGCCTCGACCCTGACCGAAGCCGAGGCCGAGACGCAGGTGCTGGACTTCCTCTCGCGCTACGTGGACAAGGGCGTCTCGCCCATGTGCGGCAATACCATCGGCCAGGATCGGCGCTTCCTGGTGCGCTACATGCCGCGCCTGGAGGCCTTCTTCCACTACCGCAACGTCGATGTCAGCACCCTCAAGGAGCTGGCGCGGCGCTGGCGGCCGCAGCTGGTCGAAGCCTTCAGGAAGCAGCAGGCGCACACGGCGCTGGCCGACGTGCACGAGTCGATCGACGAGCTGGCGCACTACCGCGCCACCTTCATCCGCCTCGACGACTGATGGATCCGTGGACGCCCGTACCCGGATAGCGCGAATCGGGCGAGGCCGTCGGGAATACGCCCGGCTCGAGCGGCATCGGCAGGGAATCGGGCTGGCCCCAGCTGGTGAATTCGCGCGGGTCCGCGTCGCGCTCGAGCGGGGTCAGCGGCTGCAGTGCGGACTGGCGCGAGCGCCGGAAGCTGCGGTTGCGATCCAGCACTTCCTCCAGCTGCTGGCGCGCGGTCTGCAGCTCGGACCAGTCGGATACGGGAGGCAACGGCAGCTCCGCCTCGGCCACGCCAAGCAGCTCGGCCCGGATGGTCCAGAAGTCGGGCAGGGCGTCGGGCGTGAGCGCACGGTAGCCGATGTGGCACTGCGACATCAGCAGCTGCTTGAGCTGGCGGTTGCCGCGCGGCAGGCGCCGCTCGCCCATGACGTCGACACAGCCGACGACGCGTCCCCGGTCGTCACAGAGCGTGAAAGTGCAGTAAAGCGTGCCCAGCCTCGGGAACCAGGTGCGCGCGTCTTCGACGTTGTGCGGCATGGTGAAGCGCGTCAGCGGCATCTTCACCATCACGTGATGCTGCGGAAACGCTTCGCGCAGCCAGAGCCAGACCCGGTGTTCGGGGCGGCTGAGCACGGGGCGTGGGCGTACCGGCAGGTGCTGTGGCAGGCGCTTGCTGCGCCGGGCACGGCGTTCGCTCGCGTACATCCAGGCCAGGCCGGATGCCATGCCGACCAGCAGCGCGATAAGCAGTGTCCATTGCAGCGACGAATTCATCGTCTGGTCCCTGAGCGAAATGGTTCTTGTTGTGTTGTGGCCGTCCCGGATGGAGCGACCATGGCCTCGACTTTAGGACGGAAGCCGGCGTCAAAACCATCGGCCGAAGCGTGTCCTGATAAAAATGGTTACATCCTGGGGACTAAATCACGGCGGCAGGCGTGGCGCACCGGCAACGTCCGCGTCGCCAGGCGTGACTTCTCCCGGATCGGGCGGGGCGATGCGACTTGACGAGCTGCTCTTTTCCCAGGGCTTCGGCACCCGGCGCGTGTGCGCCGGGCTGATCGAGCAGGGGCTGGTGGTGCTGGACGGCCGTGCGTGCCGCGATCCGGCCCTTGAGGTCCGGGTGGCCGACCCGGCCTTCCGCTTCAGCGTCGACGGCGTGGCCTGGCCGTATCGCGAGCGCGCCTGCCTGATGCTGCACAAGCCGGCGGGCACCGAGTGTTCGCACCGGCCCGGTGCCTGGCCCAGTGTCTACACCCTGCTGCCGCAGCCACTGCGCCAGCGCCCGGCCACCGGGCGCGCGCTGGGCGTGCAGGCGATCGGGCGGCTGGACCAGGACACCACCGGCCTGCTGCTGCTCAGTGACGACGGTGCCTTCATCCATCGCATGAATTCGCCGCGCCGCCAGGTGCCCAAGGTCTACGAGGTCGGCACGCGTCACCCCGTGGACGCGCCCCAGGTGCAGCGGCTGCTGGCGGGCGTGGTGCTGGCCGACGACCCGCGCCCGGTGCGTGCGGCGGCCTGCGAGATCACCGGCGAGCGGCAGCTGCGGCTGACCCTGGTGCAGGGCCGCTACCACCAGGTCAAGCGCATGCTGGCGGCCGTCGGCAACCGGGTCGAAACCCTGCATCGCTCGCGCATCGGCGCGCTGGCGCTGCCGGCCGACCTGTTGCCGGGGCAGTGGCGCTGGCTGGAGCCGGACCAGCTGGCGCGGCTCCAGGGTTGGTGACATGTGCCCTCAGGGGCGCGTGGCGAGAAAGCGGACGATGGCCGCGTCGACCGCCGCCGGCTGGTCGCGATACGGCGTGTGGCCGCATGCGGCCAGCTCGAGACGCTCGGCGTGTGGCACGGCGGCGACCAGCTCGTCCAGCTGTGCCAGCGTCGCATATTCGTCTTCCAGGCCCTGGATCGCCAGCAGCGGCGCCGTGATGGCGCGGCATTCGGCGCGGATGTCGAAGCCGCGGAAGCTCGGGTCGAGCCAGATGTCGGCCCATTGCCAGAAGGCGCTGTCCACGTCGTCGTGATAGCGCGTCAGGCGCTGCCGCAGCGCGCCGCCCTCGTAGGCCGTGCAGGCTTCCCGGATCGCGTGCGTCGTCACATCTTCGACCATCAGGTGCGGCGCCATCACCACCGCGGCGCTGACCGGATGCCGGGTTGCATGCAGCAGGGCGATGGTGGCGCCGTCGGAGTGGCCGATCAGCACCGGTTGCCGCAGGCCGAGCCGGGCCAGCAGTTCGGGCAGCACCTCCAGGGCCTCGCGGTGCAGGTAATCGGGCTGGTGGCGCCCGCGGCCGCGCACGTCGGCGATCGGGCTCGAGCGGCCGTAGCCGCGGCGCGAATAGAGCCAGCCCGCGCGTCCGGTGGCGGCGCACAGCCGGGCCGGCCAGTCGCGCCACAGCGCGATCGACCCCAGCCCCTCGTGCAGGAAGACCAGCGGCGCCCGCCCGGGCGCGGTTGCGTCCGGCGCCTCAATGGAAGCCACCTCCAGGTGGACACCAGCGATTTC
>CAYRHV010000160.1:0-5452 GCA_964424045.1 uncultured Ottowia sp.
CCTACACTCGACGCCCATGCAGCGCTTGCGCGGTCGCGCCTTCCTCCTGGCCCTGGCCCTGGGCGGGTCCGGCGCTGCCCTGGCGCAGGCCTTGCCGGCCGAGGTGAGCGCGGCGCTGGCGCGCGCTGGCGTGCCGGAGAGCAACGTCTCGATGATGGTCGTCCCGCTGGCGCCGCCGCCCGGCGCCGTGCGCAAGGCGCCGGAGCCGGTGAACCCGGGCGGCGAGGCGAATCCGGCGCCGGCACCGCAGCCGGACCCGCCACCGCGCCTGGCCTGGCAGGCCGACGTGCCGATGAACCCGGCCTCGGTGATGAAGCTGGTCACCACCTACGCCGGCCTGGACCTGCTGGGGCCCGGCCACTTCTGGAAGACGCGCGTCTATACCCGCGGCTACGTCAGCGACGGCGTGCTGCACGGCGACCTGCTGATCCAGGGCGGCGGTGACCCCAAGCTGGTGCACGAACGCCTGGCCGAGCTGATCCAGGCCATTCGCGACAAGGGCGTGCACGGCATCAACGGCGACATCCTGCTCGATGGCGGCGTGTTCCGCCTGTCGCCGCACGATCCGGCGGCCTTCGATGACGACCCGCTGCGCCCCTACAACGCCGGCCCCGACGGGCTGCTGGTGAACTTCAAGGCCCTGGTGCTGCGCTTCGTCCCGGATCCGGCGACGCGCCGCGTGCGCGTGGAGAGCGAGCCGCCGATGGCCGGAGTGCGCGTGCCGGTCCAGGTGGCGAGCGTCAAGGGCGCCTGCGGCGACTGGCGCACGCGCCTGATGGCCGACTTCAGCGACCCGGGCGAGGTGCGACTCGGAGGCCGCTACCCCTGGTCCTGCGGCGAGCGCGAATGGGCCGTGGCCTACGTCGATCCGGCCAGCCACGCGCCGCGCGTGATCGAGGGCATGTGGCGCGCCGCCGGCGGCAGCCTGAGCGGCCAGGTGCGCTGGCTGGACCAGCCGGCCACGGGCCAGCCCCTGGTGACGGGCTATTCGCTGCCGCTGATCGACATCGTGGACGACATCAACCGTTATTCGAACAATGTGATGGCGCAGCAGCTGTTCCTGACCCTGTCGTCGGCCGGCGACGGGCGCGGCAGCTTCGCCGAGTCGGTCAACACGATCCGGCGCTGGTGGCGCAGCCGCTTCGGCCTGCGCGCGACGCCGCAGGTGGACAACGGCTCCGGCCTCTCGCGCGAAGGCCGCATCAGCGCCGCCTCGCTGGTCGCGCTGCTGCAGGACGCCGCGCGCAGCCCGCACGCCGAAGCCTTCGAGCACTCGCTGCCGCTGGCCGGAGTGAACGGCACGGCGCGCCACCTGGCGCGGCGCAGCCCGGGCTCGGAGGCGATCGGCAACGCGCGCCTGAAGACCGGCTCGCTGCGCGACGTGACCGCCATCGCCGGCTATGCCTTCGGCCGCTCGGGCCAGGTCTATGCGGTGGTCGGCCTGATCAACGACCCCAACGCCGGCGCCGCGCGCGCCGCGCTGGACCGGCTGGTGGAGTGGGCGGTGCGCGACCAGTGAGCGGCCGCGCGGCCAGCGCCGACCGCTTTAAGATGAACCATGTGCGGGGTCGGCTGCGGCGCAGCCGGTCCGGACATCGTCACGAAGAACACCCCAGGAAGGAGCTCAAGCCATGACAACCCCCTCTGCGGCCCCGATCCGCATCGGCATCGTGGGGCACGGCAACCTCGGCCGCGGCGTCGAGATCGCCGTGCAGCACAACCCGGACCTGCGCACGGTCGGCATCTTCACGCGCCGCGACCCGGCGACGCTGCAGCCGCGGGTGGCCGGCACCCCGGTGCACGCCATGGACGCGCTGGATGCGCAGGCCGGCCAGATCGACGTGCTGGTGCTGTGCGGCGGCTCGCGCGACGACCTGCCGCTGCAGTCGCCGGCGCTGGCGGCACGCTTTTCCATCGTCGACAGCTTCGACACCCACGCGCGCATTCCCGAGCACTTTGCCGCCGTCGACGCCGCCGCGCGGGCCGGCGGCACCACGGCGCTGATCTCGGCCGGCTGGGACCCGGGCCTGTTCTCGATCAACCGTGTGATGAGCGAGGCCCTGCTGCCCGACGGCGCCAGCTACACCTTCTGGGGCAAGGGCGTGAGCCAGGGCCACTCGGACGCGCTGCGCCGGGTGCCGGGCGTGGCCGGCGGCGTGCAATACACGGTGCCGGTCGAGGCCGCGATGCAGCAGGTGCGCAGCGGCACCCGGCCCGAACTGACGACGCGCCAGAAGCACACGCGCGAATGCTTCGTGGTGCTGGCCGAAGGCGCGGACCGCGAGCAGGTGCGCCAGGCCATCGTCACCATGCCGAACTACTTTGCCGACTACGAGACCACGGTGCGCTTCATCAGCGCCGAGGAACTGGCGCGCGACCACGGCGCCATGCCGCACGGCGGCTTCGTGATCCGCAGCGGCGACACCTCGGCCACCGGCCGGCATGTGGTCGAATACCGCCTGCAGCTGGGCAGCAACCCGGAGTTCACCGCCAGCGTGCTGGTGGCCTGTGCGCGCGCCGTGCACCGCCTGCACCAGCAGGGCCGCCACGGCGCCCACACCGTGCTCGACGTGCCACCCGGCCTGCTGTCGCCGCGCAGCGCCGAGGAACTGCGCCGCGACTACGTCTGATCCGGCGCGGCCGGCGCCGGACTCCGCTACGCCGGCAGGATCGCCACCACCGCCTCGTCGGAGAGCAGGCGGAAGGTCAGCGTCTCTTCCAGGTAGAGGCGCACCGCGTCGGCGCTGTGGCTGAGATAGCCGATCGACAGGTCGCGGCCGACGTTGAGCTCGAAGTCGCCGCCGCGCGTGGACAGGATGTAGGCGCCCTCGATCGCCGGCGCCCAGATGATGTTGTCGCTGCCGATCAGGCGCTGCACGTGGTTCAGCACCGGGTAGCCGCGGTCGCTGGCCTCGAGCAGGGCGGTGTAGGTGTCGGCCCCCAGCACCGCGGCGTAGGGCCCGTCGACACCGACCAGCTTGAGCTGCTTGAGCGCGGCGGCAACCACGTCCGGGAACTGCGCCGCATTGGCCGGCAGGGCCAGCACCGGGTTGCTGGTGCCACCCCGGATGCCCTCGATGCCGGCGGCCGCGTAGCCCAGGAAGATGGCGCGGTCTTCGGCGTAGGCCAGGCGTTCGGCGGCGTCCTTGGCCGGCTGCCAGTCGGAATCGTCGGAGCCGCGCTCGACGTCGTCGATGGCCTCGCGCGCTAGTTCGAAGGGCACGCGCAACTCGACCAGCGGCACCACCACGCGCTGGCGCGCGAGCACGCCGTCCTGCGGCGACTCCAGCGTCTTCAAATGGCCGGTGCCGACGGCCGAATGGCGGCTGCCGGCCTCGGACACCTCGACGTCGACGACGCGCCGGCCGGCCAGGTTGCGGCGGAAGGTGCGGGCCACTTCCTCCTCGATCTCCTGCCACGCCGCGGCGGAAATCGGGGCCAGTTCTCGGTGCAGGTTGTTCATGCGGTTGCTCCTTTTGCGATGGCGCGTTCAGAATGACAAATGACGAATGACCTCGCTGCGCTTCGATGACAAATGGCGCATGGGCATCAGGCTTGCGGCTGTCCCTTGAGCGAGCCGATGGCGAGCGTGCCACCCGTGGTGTCTCCGCCAGCTGCCGGAGAGGCGGACGTCTCGGCCGCCAGCGGGTTGCCGTCGGCCAGCGCTTCCAGCAGCTCGGCCGAGGGCACGAAGAACAGGGTGCCGGTGACGGCGGTGCTGAAGTCCAGCAGGCGGTCGTGGTTGCCGGGCGGGCGGCCGATGAACATGTTCTCCAGCATCTGCTCGGTCACCGCCGGGTCGCGCGCGTAGCCGATGAAGTAGGTGCCATATTCGCCGCGCGCGGCGTTGGCGAACGGCAGGTTGCCGCGCACGATGGCGAGTTCCTCGCCGTTCTCGTCCTCGACGATGTTCAGCGCCACGTGCGAGTTGCTCGGCATGACGTCGTCGGCCAGTTCGATGTTGTCGTGCTTGGTGCGGCCGATGGCCTGCGCCTGCTCCTCGGTCGACAGGGCGTTCCACGCCGTCATGTCGTGCAGGTATTTCTGCACGATGACGTAGCTGCCGCCGGCAAAGCCGGGGTCCTCGTCGCCGATCAGCGTCGCCTCGACGGCTTCGCGCCCGTCCGGGTTCTCGACGCCGTCGACGAAGCCGATCATGGCGCGCAGGTCGAAGTAGCGAAAGCCGTGCACCTCATCCGCTGCGGTGACGGCGTCACCAAGCGCGCGCATGATCTGCATCGCGAGCTCGAAGCACATGCGCTCGGACCGGGCCCGGATGTGCAGCAGCAGGTCGCCCGGCGTGGCCGGCGCGTGGTGGCGCGCGCCGCGCAGCTCCCGGAACGGGTGCAGCCGGGCCGGCCGGGGCGCGCCGAACAGCCGGTCCCAGGCGGTCGAGCCGATGCCCAGCACCAGGCTCAGGCGCTGCTCGGGCTCGCGCATGCCGACGCTGCGCACCAGGCCGGCGGCGTTGCCGCACAGGGCGCGCACGCGCTCCTCGGCTTCAGCGCCGGGCGCGATGTTCAGCACGATGAAGTGGGCCGCCACGCCCTGCCGGTCGAGCAGGGGCTGGGGTTCGGGGGCAGCGTCGACTGGAGAGAGAGGCATGTCGGGTCCGGTCGGGGTTGCAACAGGCGGCCGCCGCGGGAGTCGGCAGCCACCGAGGGTTGACGAATCAGTCTAACCGCAGCGGCGACACGGCGCATGTCCGGACGGGCCGGCCGCGCTCACAGGCCGACCGGCAGCGGCTGGCCTTCCTTGATCTCCTCCATCACCACGTAGCTGTTGCTCTGCGCCGGCACCGGGATCTGGCGCAGGATCTGGCCCAGCAGGTCGCGGTATTCGCGCATGGCCGACAGCCGCGCCTTCACCAGGTAGTCGAAGCTGCCCGAGATCAGGTGGCACTCGATCACGCGCGGCTCCAGCAGCAGGGCCTGGCGCACCGCCTCGAACACCTGCGACGACTTGGACGACAGCGTGAGCTCGACGAACACCAGCAGGCCGCGCCCCAGCGCCTCCGGATCGACGCGGGCGTGGTAACCCAGGATCACCTGGTCGCGCTCCAGGCGCCGCACGCGCTCGGAGCAGGGCGAGGTCGACAGGCCGACGCGCTGCGCCAGCTCGGTGATGGAGAGTCGGCCATCGCGCTGCAGCTCGTCGAGGATTTTCCTGTCTATTCTGTCCATGATTCGATGAATTTCCTGTGATATGTAATATTTTCAGAAATTATTGCTGTTGAATTGCAGTTGAGCAAGGGAATTCAGTGATTCTTTTCAGCGCCGGATCCCTACACTCTCGGTTATCCGAAAAGGCGAGTGGAGACGGTCATGAAGGTCATCGTTCTGGGCGGCGGCGTCATCGGCGTCAGCACGGCGTATTACCTGGCGCGTGCCGGCGCCGAGGTCACGGTGCTGGAGCGCCAGCCGGGCGTGGCGCTGGAGACCAGCTTCGCCAA
>CAYRHV010000161.1:0-5442 GCA_964424045.1 uncultured Ottowia sp.
CCGGGCTGCAGATCGTGAACCCGGAGATGTTCAACCAGTTCACCACCATGCACGGCCTGATCATGGTGTTCGGCGCCATCATGCCGGCCTTCGTCGGCTTCGCCAACTGGATGATCCCGCTGCAGATCGGCGCCGCCGACATGGCGTTCGCGCGCATGAACAACCTCAGCTTCTGGCTGCTGGTGCCGGCCGGCATCATGCTGTCGGCGACCTTCTTCATGCCCGGCGGCGCGCCGGCGGCCGGCTGGACGCTGTATGCGCCGCTGTCGGCGCAGATGCCGATGTCGCTGGACGCCGCCATCTTCTCGCTGCACATCATGGGCGCGTCCTCGATCATGGGCGCGATCAACATCATCGTCACCATCCTGAACATGCGCGCGCCCGGCATGACGCTGATGAAGATGCCGCTGTTCTGCTGGAGCTGGCTGATCACCGCCTACCTGCTGATCGCCACGCTGCCGGTGTTCGCCGGCGCCATCACCATGACGCTGACCGACCGCCACTTCGGCACCAGCTTCTTCAACGCCGCCGGCGGCGGCGACCCGGTGCTCTACCAGCACATCTTCTGGTTCTTCGGTCACCCCGAGGTCTACATCATGATCCTGCCGGCCTTCGGCATGATCAGCCAGATCGTGCCGGCCTTCGCGCGCAAGAAGCTGTTCGGATACACCTCGATGGTGTATGCCATCGCCACCATCGCCACGCTGTCGATGATCGTCTGGGCACACCACATGTTCACCACCGGCATGCCGGTGACGGGCCAGCTGTTCTTCATGTACGGCACCATGCTGATCGCCATCCCGACCGGCGTGAAGGTGTTCAACTGGACCGCCACCATGTGGCGCGGCTCGCTCTCCTTCGAGACGCCGATGCTGTGGGCCGTCGGCTTCATCTTCGTGTTCACCATCGGCGGCTTCACCGGCGTGATCCCGGCCGTGGTGCCGGTGGACACGCAGATCCAGGACACCTACTACATCATTGCCCACTTCCACTACGTGCTGGTGGCCGGCTCGCTGTTCGCCATCTTCGGCGCCTACTACTACTGGGCGCCCAAGTGGACCGGCGTCATGTACAACGAGACGCGCGGCAAGATCCACTTCTGGTGGTCGATGATCGCCTTCAACGTGGCCTTCTTCCCGATGCACTTCCTGGGCCTGGCCGGCATGCCGCGCCGCTATGCGGACTACCCGATGCAGTTCGCCGACTTCAACATGCTCGCCTCCATCGGCGCCTTCGCCTTCGGCATCGCGCAGGTCTACTTCTTCTTTGCCGTGGTGCTGCCGATGCTGCGCGGCAAGGGCGAGAAGGCGCCGCAGCGCCCATGGGACGGAGCCGAGGGCCTGGAATGGGAAGTGCCCTCGCCGGCGCCCTTCCACACCTTCGAGACGCCGCCCAAGCTCGACCCGACGGCCACGCGCGTGATCGGCTGAGCGCCGAGCAGACAGGAGGAAACCCGGCATGACACCGCAACAGGAACTGCGCCGGCGCAACGTGCGCCTGGGCCTGATCCTGGCCGCGGTGGCCGTGGGCTTCTTCCTGGCCATCATCGTCCGCCGCTACTGGCTCGCGTCCTGAGCGGAGACCAGCCATGGGCCTGCGCTCCGAGAACCTGAAGATGGTCGGCAAGCTGGCGGTCGTGGCCGCCGGCATGTTCGCCTTCGGCTACAGCCTGGTGCCGATCTATCGCGCCATCTGCGACGTCACCGGCATCAATATCCTGTCGCGCTCCGAGCGCGAGGTGCCGGGCAACGGCCTGGCCGGCAGCGCCGCGCGCAGCCTGGCGAAGAACACCCAGGTCGACCTGAGCCGCACCATCACCGTCGAATTCGACGCCAACGCGCGCGGTCCCTGGCGCTTCAAGCCGGCACAGCGCACGGTCCAGGTGCATCCGGGCGAACTGGCCACCGTGATGTACGAGTTCGAGAACGCGCAGGACCGGCGCATGACGGCGCAGGCCATTCCCAGCTACGCGCCACGCCAGGCGGCGCCGCACTTCAACAAGCTGGAGTGCTTCTGCTTCAACCAGTACACGCTGGATCCGGGCGAGAAGCGCGACTGGCCGGTGACCTTCGTCATCGACCCGCGCCTGTCCAAGGACGTGACGACGATCACGCTGTCCTACACCTTCTTCGAGGTTGGCGGCCGGACGGCCGCGGCGCCGGCCGGGGCTGCGGGAGACGGGGCATGACCGACGCGCCCGAGGTCCGGTCGCCGAAGGCCAGCCACGCCGAGGAGGGCGCCTCGGCGTCGACCGTGGGCGGACTGGCGCGCACCGTGGCCTGGGGCCTGTTCGGCGTGCGCCGATCCGGCGCGCACCAGGCCGACGTGGGCCGGGTCAATCCGCTGCACGTGGTGCTGGCGGGCCTGATCGGCCTGGTGCTGGTGGTGACCCTGCTGATCGGCATGGCGCACTGGTTCGCGGGGAACTGAACGAATGAGGATGGGACGCAGGAACGCGCATGCCAGCCGGCAGCCGGGGCCTGCGCGCAGGTCAGGCAGGACGACAAGTACAGGAGTGAAGCAGACATGAGCACAGCCGCCCACGGTCAGGCGCCGTATTATTTCGTGCCGCAGCCTTCGCGGTATCCGATCATGACGGCCTTCGGCCTGGCCATGATGATCCTCGGCGCCTCGCTCTGGATCAACCAGATCGGCGTCGGCCGCTGGATCCTGCTGTTCGGCCTGCTCTGGTGGCTGTCCATCCTCTACGTCTGGTTCCGCGACGCCTCGCGCGAGAGCGAGAGCGGGCTCTACGGCCGCAAGGTCGACGTCTCCTATCGCTGGAGCATGAGCTGGTTCATCTTCTCGGAGGTGATGTTCTTCGGCGCCTTCTTCACGGCCCTGTGGTGGGCGCGCGTGCATTCGCTGCCGGAGCTGGGCGACCTGGGCAATGCCCTGCTGTGGCCGGACTTCAAGGCCGTCTGGCCGAGCGTCTCGGCCGGCGCCACGGGGTCGCCCGCGGGCACCATCGAGCCCTTCGAGACCATGGGGCCGTTCTGGCTGCCGACCATCAACACCGCGCTGCTGCTGTCCTCGGGCGTGACGCTGACGATCGCGCACCACGCGCTGCAGGCCGGCCGCCGCGCGCGCTGCATCGGCTTCATGTGGGTGACGGTGCTGCTGGGCATCACCTTCCTGTGCGTGCAGGGCTACGAATACGCGCATGCCTACTCGGAGCTCAACCTCACGCTCGGCTCGGGCGCCTATGGCACGACCTTCTTCATGCTCACCGGCTTCCACGGCTTCCACGTGCTGGTCGGCATGCTGATGCTGCTGTCGATCACCCTGCGCCTGATGAGCGGGCATTTCACGCCGCAGCGCCACTTCGGCTTCGAGGGCGCGGCCTGGTACTGGCACTTCGTGGACGTGGTGTGGCTTGGCCTCTACATCCTCGTCTACTGGATGTGAGTCGGGCCCGGTGCTCGCCCTGGAGCGAAAAAGAGCGCCGGCCGGCGCTCTTTTTTCTGTGGCCGGCAGGGGCCGCCGGGCTCAGGGCTCCATCGGCAGGCCCGAAGGCTGGATCCAGCCCAGCTCCCAGGCCCCCAGCACGCAGAGGAACAGCAGGATCGACAAGCCGACGCGCATGGCCAGCGACACGAACATGCGGTGCGCGCGCCGCGCGTCGCTGTCTTCGCCGCTGTCGCGCATCATGAACACCAGGGCCGAGCCCAGGCTTGCGAGGATGCCCACGAATGCCAGGCCGACCAGCAGCTGTTTCATCGACGTCATTATGCGCCTGCGCCTGCCTTGTTGCCGCCGGGTTCGGCGGCCGGATGCCGCTTGATGCGCCCGCGCCGCCTGCTCGTGATCGTGCTGGCGCTGGCCGGCATCGCGCTGACTGCGCGCCTGGGCTGGTGGCAGCTCTCGCGGGCGGGCGAGAAGCTGGCCTGGCAGGCGGCGCTCGAGGCGCGCGGGCAGCTGCCGCCGCTGGACACGGCGGCGCTCGAGGCCGGCCTGGCACGTGGCGCCGACGCGGACCTGCTGCACCGCCAGGTGCAGTTGCAGGGGCAGTGGCTGCCACAATGGACGGTATTCCTCGACAACCGCACGATGGAGCGGCGCAGCGGCTTCTACGTGCTGACGCCGCTGCGCCTGGCTGCCGGCGACCAGGTGGTGCTGGTGCTGCGCGGCTGGGCGCCGCGCGATTCGGCCGATCGCAGCCGGCTGCCGCCGCTGCAGACCCCGGCCGGCCCGGTCGAGGTGGCGGGGCGCCTGATCCTGCGTCCGCCGCCCACCTTTGCCCTGGGCGCGGAGTCGAGCGGCCCGATCCGGCAGAATCTCGACCTGCCGGCCTACACTCGGGAGACCGGCCTGCCGCTGGCCGGCCTGCTGGTGCAGCAGCTGGGGCCGGCGGCCGAAGGGTTGGCGCGCCACTGGCCGCCGCCCGCGAGTGGGGTGGAAACCAATTATGGTTACGCCGTCCAATGGTTTGGCCTGTGCGCCCTGATTGCCGGCCTTTTGCTCTGGTTCCAAGTTGTCCGACCTCTCCGTTCATCCCGACGTGACTCCGCTGTCCGCTGAATCCGCGCCCCGGCGCGATGCGCCATTGGGCCTGACCGTGCACGACACCCCGACGCCCGAGGCGCTGGCGGCGGCCGCGGCCCGGCGCACGCGCGCCGGCCGCTGGCAGATGCTGCTGCTGGCCCTGGTCTGCATCGCGCCCGTGGTCGCGTCCTACTACACCTACTACGTGATCCGGCCGGCGGGGCGGCTCAATTACGGCACCCTGATCGAGCCGCAGCGCCCACTGCCCGAACTGGTGGCGACCGACCTGCAAGGCGCTGCCGTGCCGCTGGCCAAGCTGAAGGGCCAGTGGCTGCTGGTGAGCGTGGGCGGCGGCGCCTGCGACGCCACCTGCGAGAGCAACCTCTACTACCAGCGTCAGTTGCGCGCGGCCACCGGCAAGGACGAGGAGCGCCTGGACCGGGTCTGGCTGATCGACGACGAACAGCCAGTGCCCGCAGCGCTGGCGCCGGCGCTGCAGGGCGCCACCGTGCTGCGCGTGCCGCGGGCGGCGCTGGCCGCCTGGCTGGAGCCCGAGGCCGGGCAGGCGCTGGCCGACCACCTCTACGTGGTCGATCCGATGGGGCACTGGATGATGCGCTTCCCGGCCGGCCTGGACACCGAGCGCGCGGCCCGGGCCAAGCGCGACCTGGCGCGGCTGCTGCGCGCCTCCTCGGCCTGGGACGACGCTGGCCGCAAGCCGGGCACGGAGGGCTGACGCCATGGACACCGTCGCCCTCTACAACCTGAGCCCGGCGCTGCGCCTGATGGGCATGGGCGTGGTGGTGGCGCTGGGGCCGCTGGCCTGGCTCTGGCTGCGGCACCGGGGCTCCTCGACCGCGCACCGGCTGGGCGCGCTGACGCTGCTGACCCTGTTCCTGACCTTCGACCTGGTGCTGTTCGGCGCCTTCACGCGCCTGACCGACTCCGGCCTGGGCT
>CAYRHV010000162.1:0-5435 GCA_964424045.1 uncultured Ottowia sp.
CTTCGAGCGGCTCACAATCTAAAGCCCCCGGCTTTGCCGGGGGAGTATTTACCCGTTCGCGCAGCGGCGGGATGCGGATCGGATAGACGTTGATGCGGTAGTAGAGATCGCGCCGGAACCGCCCGGCGCGCACCGCCTCGGCCAGGTCCACGTGGGTTGCGGCCACCAGGCGCACGTCCACCTGGCGCGTCTGCGACGCGCCCAGGCGCTCGACCTGGCCGTCCTGCAGCACGCGCAGCAGCTTGGCCTGGGCCGGCAGCGGCAGCTCGCCCAGCTCGTCGAGGAACAGGGTGCCGCCATGCGCGCGCTCGAAGCGGCCGGCGCGCGCGGCGTCGGCCCCGGTGTAGGCTCCCTTCTCGGTGCCGAACAGCTCGGACTCGACCAGCTCGCCCGGCAGGGCGGCGCAGTTGACGGCGACAAAGGGCTTGGCGGCGCGCGGGCTGAGCGCGTGCAGGGCGCGCGCGAAGCGCTCCTTGCCGGTTCCGGTCTCGCCCGTCAGCAGCACCGTGACCTGGGTGCCGGCGGCCTTGCGCAGCAGCTGCGTGGCCGCGGTGAAGCCGCTCGAGCGGCCGATCAGCGGGCCGAGCGCGTCAACCGGGGTTTCGGGCGCATCGGGGGCGTGATCCCGGCTGAACCAGGCCATCACCGCAGCCGAGCCCTCGCTCGGCGGCAGCGCGTCGGCCGCGTAGTCGCGCGCCAGCGCCTCGCCCTCGCCATCCGGCCAGTCGGCCACCGGGTGGCCTTCGATGCGGCAGTGGCTGTGACCGCAGGCGACGCATTGCACTTCCTTGTAGAGCACGGGGCGACCCATGAAGGCGCTGGTGTAGCCGGAGGCGTGGCCCAGCAGCATCCAGCAGACGGGTTCCGGCTGCGGGCCGAAGTCGCGCAGGTGCGCCTCGGCTTCCCAGGAGTGGTCCCAGCGAAACACGCCGTGGAAGTGGCCGGCCGCGACGTCCAGTTCCAGCTGCTCGGGCGTCACCTGCACGGCGCCCTCCAGCATGTGCAACTGCGGGCCGACGGCGAACATGGAGAACATGTCGGCGTCGGGACGCAACTGGCGTGCCAGGGCGGCATCGCGCTCGCCCGAGGCGTAGCCGGCGCGCAGCAGCAGACGGCGCGTGGCGGCCGGCCCCAGGGCCTGCACCAGTTCCCGGCGCAGGATGCCGAGCGAGGCGGCGTGCGCCAGAACCATGCGCTGACCGGCCAGCCAGATGCGGCCCTCGCCAGACGAGAAGCGGACCTGGCGGTGCAGGTCGACATCCGACGGCAGGGGCGGCAGTTTGTCGATCACGGGACTGAAATATCGATAAACAACAACAAACGATGCAATGGCAATTTGATCAATTGATCAATCCGGGAGTGGATCATTGCAGCAAATGATGCAGTCATTGTGCAGATTTTCCAGAATGATGCCTTGGTGCAAACCCTGATTCCGGTGCATAAGGAGGACCGAGAATGCAGGGTTTTCCCTGAAATTCTCGAGAAAATCGCCATATTCTCGAATTTTGGCACGCTCCCTGCATGAAGCAGGGGCATGACCCAAGCCGCCCTTGATTCCTCTGGTTCCTTCGACATCCGGCGCCGCTTCATTCGCATCCTGAACGAGCGCATCGGGGACATGATCGAGTTCGAGTTCGCCATCGGGGAGCCCGGCCTGTTTGTGGAAATGATCATGCCACGCGCGCAATTCGACGCCTTCTGCCGCGCGCAGAAGGTCACCCCGACCCATGGCCCCCTGGCGCCCGAAGCCAAGAGTGAAATCGAACGGGAGCTGGACCACACGCTGGCCCAGGTCGTGGCGCGCTTCACGGGCCGGGATGCTGCTTGAGGCTTGAGGCGACGCTCACCCATTTGTTGAACAGGAGACGATTCCCATGGCACTTTCAATCGACTTGCGCACGGTCAGCATCGAGCCGCTTCGCCAGACCTACAACCACATCGCCGAGCGCCTCGGCGCCGACAAGCCGGCGTCGCGCTACATCGAGGGCACGATGGATCTGCAGGGGGAGGTCAACTTCCACTACCGGCCGACCTGGCAGCCGGAGTACGAGTTGTTCGATCCGGCGCGGACGGCCATCACCATGGCCGACTGGTACGAGTTCAAGGATCCGCGCCAGTATTACTACGGGTCGTACACGGCAGCCCGGGCGCGCATGGAAGCCACCACCGACGCCGACTTCAATTTTGTCGAAGAGCGTGGCCTGGCGGATGCCTATGACGACGAAGCGCGCCGCATTGCGCTGGACTTCTACGTGCCCCTGCGTCATGTCGCCTGGGCCGGCAATTTCAACGGTGCCTACCAGATGGCCTACGGCTACGGCGCGGCCATCACGCAGGGTTGCCAGTTTGCCGGCATGGACCAGTTGGCCATTGCGCAGCTTCTGACCCGCTTCGGCCTGCTCATGGGCGGGACCGAGGCGCTCGACGCCGGCAAGAAGGCCTGGCTCGAAGACCCGCGCTGGCAGCCGCTGCGCAAGCTGGTCGAGGACAGCTGGGTCGTGAAGGACTGGTTCGAGCTGTTCGTGCTGCAGAACGTCGCGCTGGACGGCGTTCTCTACGGGGTGGCCTACACCGAAGTGGATGCGGTGCTCAATGAAAAGGCCGGTCCCGCGGTCTCCATGCTGAATCGCTTCCAGGTGGAGTGGTTCAAGGAGGTTTCGCGCTGGGTCGACCGCGTGATCAAGACTGCGGCGGCCGAGAACGACGGCAATCGGAACCAGCTGCAGCAATGGTATGCCAGGTGGCGCCCGGAAGTCGTGCAGGCGCTGCTGCCCGTGGCCGCCATCGCGCTGGGCGATGCCGCGGCGCAGACGGCCGTGCAGCGCAGTGCAGCCTCGCTCGACGCGCGCATGGAAAAGGCCGGCCTTGCTCTCTGAGCCATCGGGAACCCGATGCCTGTTGAATTGGAGAAAGACATGACCGAAGAGCAGAAGTCCATGGTTTTCATTGCGCTGCAGAGGAACGAGGAGACGCGCCCCATCGTTGACGCGATCCTGGCGGACAACCCGGGCGCGGTCGTCGACGAACAGCCGGCGATGGTCAAGATCGACGTGCCGAACCGGCTGGTGATCCGGCGCGAGACGATCGAGAACGAGACCGGCGGCGACTATGACCTGCGGGCGCTGCACGTCAACCTGGTCACGTTGACCGGCAACGTCGACGAGTCGGACGACGAGATCGTCCTCAGCTGGAACTGATTCAAGCGGTGACGGCGCAGGCCGATCGCTCCCGACCCATTCAATTCAAGGAGACCCGAACATGGATATGCGAGCTGCGAAAAAGCTGAGCCTGAAGGAGCGCTATCGCCTGGCGACGCGCGACCTGGACTGGAAGCCCAGCTATCAGAAGATGGAGGACATCTTTCCCTACATCGAGTACGAGGGCATCAAGATCCACGACTGGGACAAGTTCGAGGATCCGTTCCGCATGACGGTCGATGCCTACTGGAAATACCAGTCGGAAAAGGACAAGAAGCTCTACGCCATCATCGACGCCTTTGCGCAGAACAATGGCCATCTCGGACTGACCGATGCCCGGTACGTCAACACGCTGAAATTGTTCTGCACCGGCATCTCGCCGCTGGAATACATGTCCGGGCGTGGCTTCAACTTCATGGGGCGCCAGATTCCGGGGGCCGGCCCCCGCGTGGCCTGCCAGATGCAGGCCATCGACGAGCTGCGGCATTCGCAGACGCAGTTGCACACGCTGTCCAACTACAACAAGTACTACAACGGCTTCCAGGAGTGGCGCCACTGGCACGACCGGGTGTGGTACCTGAGCGTGCCCAAGTCCTTCTTTGACGATGCCGTCACGGCCGGGCCGTTCGAGTTCATCGTGGCCATCAGCTTTGCCTTCGAGTTCGTGCTCACCAACCTGCTGTTCGTGCCCTTCATCAGTGGCGCGGCCTACAACGGCGACATGGGCGCCATGGCCTTCGGCTTCTCGGCCCAGTCCGACGAGGCGCGCCACATGACGCTGGGCCTGGAGATCATCAAGTTCGTGCTCGAGCAGGATCCGGACAACCTGCCGATCGTGCAGGGCTGGATCGACAAGTGGTTCTGGCGCGGCTATCGCGTGCTGACGCTGGTGGCCATGATGATGGACTACATGCTGCCCAAGCGCGTGATGAGCTGGAAGGAGGCCTGGGAAGTCTACGGCGAGCAGAACGGCGGCGCGCTGTTCCGCGACCTGGCGCGCTATGGCGTGCGCAAGCCCATGGGCTGGGACCAGGCCTGCGCCGAGAAGGACCACCTTTCGCACATCGCCTGGAACACGTTCTACAACTACGCCGCCGCCGCGCCGTTCCACACCTGGGCGCCGAGCGAGGCCGACATGGAGTGGCTGGCCGAGAAGTACCCCGACTCCTTCGACAAGTACTACCGCCCGCTGTGGGAGCACTATGCGAAAGAGCAGCAGGAAGGGCGGCGCTTCTACAACACCACGCTGCCGATGCTGTGCCAGACCTGCCAGATCCCGATGATCTTCCTGGAGCCGGACGATCCCACGCAGATCTGCTACCGGGAGAGCGAATACAAGGGCATGAAGTACCACTTCTGCTCGGATGGCTGCAAGCACATCTTCGACAACGAGCCGGAAAAATTCGTGCAGGGCTGGCTGCCGGTGCACCAGATCTACCAGGGCAACTGCTTCGAACCCGACGCCGACCCGACCGCTCCGGACTTCAACGCCCTGGGCGAGGTGCTGCGCTGGTACCGGCTGACGCCAGGCCAGGACAACATGGATTACGCCGACTCGCCCGACAAGGCCAACTTCGAGAAGTGGCGCGCTGCCGCCGGTCGCAACTGAGCGCCACAAGAGCGATCAAGGAGATTCATCATGGCTGTCAAATCCGCAGGCCCCTACGAGTTCCCTCCCCAGGATACGGTCGACAAGTTCCCCGCGCCGCTGCTCTATGTCGGCTGGGACGGTCACAAGATGTTTTGCGCTCCGCACTGCATCCCGGTGCCGCCGGACACGCCGTTCGGCGAGTGGGTCAAGAGTGCGCTGCCGGGCATCTACGGTGCCCATCCCGACTTCGAAAAGATTCGCTGGGACGAGGTGCAGTGGTTCTCTTCGGGCAAGCCCTTCGAGCCCGACATGGCCAGATCCATGGCCGAAAACGGCCTGGGCCACAAGAGCGCGATCCGCTTTCGCACGCCGGGACTGACGGGGCTGTCCGGCTCCAGCTTCTGAGCGCGGTAATCGAAGGCAACAAGGCAACCAGAGCCGCAGCGCGGACCTGGCCCCACCCGGGCCGGTTCGGCTGCGCAGTGCAGGGTATTTCATGAGTCATCTGCTCACCATCGAGCCGCTCGGCCAGGAGATCGAGGTCGAGGACGGCCAGACCATCCTGGACGCGGCGCTGCGCCACGGCATCTATCTGCCGCACGCCTGCTGCCAGGGCCTGTGCGCGACCTGCAAGGTGGAGGTCGTGG
>CAYRHV010000163.1:0-5417 GCA_964424045.1 uncultured Ottowia sp.
GCCGACGGCGCGTATGCGCGCCTGGCGGCGCTGCAGTTCACGGCGTGAGGGCTGCGTTGCCGTCGCTGCCTGTCCGCATGGATCGGGTGATCGTTACATCTTTCAGCGCATCCGCCTGAGCGCCGTATTTGAAAGGACGGCGGCGCTGCTTGTGGTGTCGCTCGAGGTCGCCTGCGGCAGGCCGCCTGCGCTGCACCCGGCCACGGCGACCGGATAGGCGACCGGCCTGCCGATCGCCGTGCCGCCGCGCAACGCCTCGTGCGCGCAAGGACGGCAGAACATGGCCAGCGGCAGGTCAGTCGGTCCCGGCCGCGTGGGCCGATGTCACCGAGTTGCGCGGCGCCGGGTCGCGGGCTTTGCCCAGAACCGAGTTCACGGCTTCATTGTTCCACCGCGGCCAGGCTGCTGTCATGCGTCCAGGCCGGCTGGCTCACAGGTCCTGCAGCGCCGCGTCCAGGTGTTGCTGGAAGCGCTCGGGATCGGCCAGCGCATTGGCGTTGAGCAGCGCCAGCTTGACGAGGAAGAGCTCGGTCTTGTCGGGGCCGGCCTGGTCGATCGCGCTGGCCAGCGCGTCGTACACGGTTTCGAGGCCGGGGATGGTCAGGGTGTTGTCCGGATTGGTCATGGAAAGTCTCCTTGTTACTGGGGCAGGGCGGTTCCGAGGGCAGCCTGCAGGCGAGTCGCGTCCAGCGTCAGCCAGCGTGCGCAGACGTGCTGGTCGGGGCGCAACAGGTAGCCGGCGCCGCTGGCCTGCACGCCGTAGCTGCGGCGGAAGTGGCCATCGGCGTCGGGCAGTGTCAGGTCGGCGCCGGCCACCGGTTCAGCGGCGCCGACGGCGATGACGCGCAGCGGCACGCCGCGCTGCCGGGTGGCAGTGACGACCGCCTGCAGCGGGGTGGGAACCGCCGCGGCCTCCGTGAAATAGATCAGATCGAAGCCACCGCCCAGGTGGTCGAGCAGGAAGTCATCCGCGCCCAGGCGCACGTTCTGCGGTGGCGCACCGTGTGCCGGGCCGGACCTGAACAGGGCGTTGTCGTCGCCGGTGCTGTTGAGCATCGAGTGCGTGTATTCGTGCGGGCGCGAGGTGCGCCAGTGGTAGAGCGGGCGCACGAACGCCTCCTTCAACGACAAGGACAGCACGGCGTCGCGCAGCAGGCGGAAGCCCCGGCTCGGCGGCGCCATGAAGCGCGTGCTCTTGCCCGCCTCGTCGATGATTTCGCGCGCGGCGCCCACGCGCTCGGCGCTGTGGTTGGCCAGCAGCTTGCGGCCGGCCAGGCCCTTGACGACGAAGGCCAGGTGCCAGCCCAGCGACTGCGCGTCCTGGAAGCCCGTGTTCGCGCCACGCACGCCGAAGATCGGCAGCAGATGCGCCGCGTCGCCGGTGAAGATCACACGGCCGTGCACGAAGTCGGGCAGTGTCAGCGCGCGCGCCGAATACACCGAGCACCAGTCCATCTCCCAGGGGAGGCCAGCGTGGCCGATCATCGCCAGCTGGGCGTCGATGCGCGCCTTGAGCGACTCGGGCTGCAGCGCCTGCTCGGGTGTCTCGCCGGGGGGCAGCTGGTAGTCGACGCGCCAGATGCCATGCGGCTCGCGGTGCATCAGGATGGTATTGCCGGGGTTCCATTCCGGGTCGAAGAAGGCCAGCCGCTCGGTCGGCAGCCGCAGGTCGATCTTGATGTCGGCGATGACGAAGAAACCTTCGTAGGAGGCCCCCTCCATCAGCAGGTCCATCGCCGTGCGGATCGGCGAGCGGCCGCCGTCGGCGGCGACCAGCCACTCCGTCTCCAGCGTGTAGGGGCCTTCCGGCGTGTCGATCTCGACGCGCGCCAGCTTGTCGTCCTGCTCGACCTTGACCACCTTGTTGCCCCAGCGGAAGTCGATCAGCGGGCTGGCCGCGCAGGCGTCGATCAGGTACTCCTCCATGTACTGCTGCTGGATGTT
Source organism: uncultured Ottowia sp. (assembly GCA_964424045.1). Classification (GTDB taxonomy): domain Bacteria; phylum Pseudomonadota; class Gammaproteobacteria; order Burkholderiales; family Burkholderiaceae_C; genus Ottowia. The sequence continues at coordinate 1,945 of CAYRHV010000163.1, forward strand.
GAGCATCGGGAAGAAGCGGTCGTCGGGCTCGTGCGGCGCTTCCATGCGGAACACGCGCTCGCCGCGGTAGTAGGAGTTGCCGAAGCGCCACGGCAGGCCGTTCTCGGTCATGCGCTGGGCGGTGCCGACCTGCTGCAGGATTTCCATCGAACGGCGCGTGAACACGATGGCGCGGCTGCCCTGCGATACCTGCAGTTCCGAGGTGACGACGACGCTCGCGACACCATGGCGCGCCAGCTCCAGCGCGGTGACCATGCCGGCGGGGCCGGAGCCGGCGATGACGACCTTCTGACGACTTTGCGCCGGGTGGGCTGATGGCAGCCAGGGTTGATGGACCTCGTAGTCGTAGTAGATCGACGGACGGGCCTCGGTGGTGGGGTTGTGCATGGTTGTGTCTCTGGTAAAGGGGGGGACGAAACGAGTTTCGAGATCGGGCCTGTGGGCGGATGGCAGCGGTGTCGAGGTGCGCCCGCCGCATGAGTGCGAGCGGCGGGCCCGGCGATGCCGTGTGATCGGCGCGGCGCCTCTCAATGCGACGCGAGCGCGGTTGGATGCGTTGGAGTGCCTCTGGCCACGCTGGGAATGTGCTTGTGCACCACCAGCAAGGCGATCGCGGCCGCCAGCATGCTGGCACCGAGCAGGCTCAGGTAGCCGACCGCGCCGCCAGCGGTAATGACGATCGCGCCGGCGAACGAACTGACGACGCCGCCACCGCGCCCGACGGCCAGTCCGGCCGCGGTGCCGGTCACGCGCACCTCGGTTTCGTAGACGTAGGCGCACAGCGCATAAAGCGGCACCTGGACCGAATTGACGAACAGGCCGTGCACGCCGAACCCGAAGATCAGCCACCCGGGGTTCTGGGCCACGTCGATGCCGGTCATCGCGAACGCACTGGCCGCAGCGCCGGCGGCTCCGATGACCATGGGCCAGCGCGAGCCGAAGCGGGCAATGCAGATCGCGCACAGCAGCGCGCCGATGACGCCGCCCAGGTTGTGGGCGGTCAGGCCCTGACTGGCGAGGGCCGGCGAGAGGCCTTCGCTGGTCAGCATGGTCGGTAGCCAGCTGAACGCGGTGTAGAGAGCCAGCACCGTCATGAAAAAGGCGATCCAGATGGAAAGCGTATCGCGTGCCAGGCCGCCTTCGAACAAGGCGCGGAAGCCGACCTTGGGCGCCTTGGCGTGCGCCTCGGCGCGGTCGGCGAACTGGGTGCCCTCCGGAATGTGGCGCTGCATGCGCCCCAACAGGCGCACCAGTTGGGGCCAGCGCGCTCGGTGGTGAGCCAGGAAGCGCGGCGATTCCGGCATGGCGAAGGCGAGGATCAGCCCGAACAGCACCGGCAGCGAGCCCCCGATCCAGAACAGCCCGCGCCAGCCGTAGGCCGGCAGGACCCAGCCTGCAAACAGTCCGCTCAGCATGCCACCCAGCGGATAGCAGACGATGGTGAGCGAGACCGCCATGGTGCGCACGCGTGCCGGCGTGTATTCGGCGGTCATCGTCGATGCACAGGGCAGCGCGCCGCCGATGCCCAGGCCGGCGACGAAGCGCAGCATGGTGAGCGTCAGGAGGTTGGGGGAAAAGCCGATCGCCACCGTCGTTGCGCCGAACAGGAACACGCTGGCCGCGAGCACCAGGCGCCTTCCGATCCGGTCGGCGACCACGCCGGCCACCGCCATGCCGACGGCCATGCCGATCAGGCCAGCTGCCACCGCGGGGCCGAAAGCCTCCTTGGAGGCGCCCCATTCCTTGATCATCAGCGGGATTGCGAAGCCGATCATCTGGCCGTCGAAGCCGTCGAGCACGATGGCCAGTGCGGCCATCACGACGACCATTTTTTGCATGACCGTGAAGGGCCCGTCGTCGAGCGTGCGGCCGATGTCCAGGGTCGGACTGTTGGAGGAAGGCTCCATGGCTTTGTCTCCCGTCAGCGGCTGCTGCTCGTCACGACGGACGAAGCGGTGTGTCGCAGCGCGGCTCGAGGGCTCTGGCAAAAGTCGGAGTCCACGGCCGGGGAGCGGGAGGATTTGTCGGGCGTCTGCGCCTGGGTCACCAGGGGTGGGGCACGATCGCCGACCACAGGGAAGGTTGCCGCGTGAGTCGGCAATTTGATTGACATGGATATCTCCGGGATGGGTGCTGCAAGGCAGCAATCGATAGATGGGTGCGCACGCAACTATATAGAAGTTTGATTTGGATCAACATAGGGAAAACCCTGTTTTCTGGAAATTTTCAGATGGATGCGCATGCATCGATATATGATGCAAGGCAGCGCTGCGCAGGTCCCCACGAGGCGCGGCACCCCCTGGGCGGGAGCGGGACGCAAGACGCACGGCACCGCCATGGCCCGAGCCATGGCGCGCCCATGCAACGTTGCACGTTGCCCGGACAGGGATGTGACGCACGTGCGGGACTGGTTCAGCGTTGCCTCAAGGCAGTCCCCCTCCCGCCGATACGCCGTACAACCTCGGAGGACACGGTCATGGCTTCACTTCGATCGCGTGCCGCACAGCCGAAGCGCTCGGCTGGCGTTGACGTACCGCTGGAGAGAACATTGAGCTTTCGCCTGCTGATGCTTCACAAGATGAGCGAGCGCTTCAGCGCCCTCGAGTTCGCGAGCGCCGTCGGACTGAGCGCGAGCGATGGGCGGGCGCTGGCCACGCTGGGTGCGTTCGAGCCGCTGTCCGTGGTTGCCCTGGCCGAGGCCTGCAGCCTCAACAAGAGCCAGGCGAGCCGCGCAGCGCAAGGACTGGTCGACAAGGGCCTCGCGGACAAGCGGGACTGTGTCGAAGACGCCCGCGGCGTGGTCCTGACCCTGACGCCGGCTGGCCGGCCGATCTACGAACGCACGCTGCGCCTGGTGAACGAACGCAGCCGCGAGATCTTCGGTTGTCTGACCGAGGCCGAAACCGAGCTCTTCAGCGACCTGCTCGATCGCCTGATCGCGCACAATCGGGAGCGCCAGCCCACGGTGCACCTCGCTGCCACCTGAGTCAGGCAGCGAACGTATCGTCCATGCCTGCCTCCGCTGCCGACGCCTGTCCGCGCGGCGCGGGCAAATGCTTGGCTGTGCGGGTCTTGGGGTTCCCGTCGGGCGCAGCCGATCGATTCGTGGTTTCCGGGAGTGCCGGGTATTTTTCTCCGGTTCCGGCGGACCGGCGCCCAGCTCACATGTTTGGAGGCATGATCGGCGCAAGTCCCGGCAGGTGGCAGCAGTGGCCCTGTCCCAGGGGGTGCTGGCGGCGGAAGGACAGCAGGCGATGGCATGCTCCCCGACGTCGCGCAGAACGCCCGTTTGTAAATCCTGAACCGATGGCTGGCAGGGCTTGCCAGTCAGGCGTGAGTTTTTGTTCGTAAACCATGAGTGACCAAACCATTCTGGACCTGACCCCAGCCGACCCCGGCGACGACCTGGCGCTGGCGGCCTATGCCCAGCGCGCCTATCTCGAATACGCCCTGTCCGTGGTCAAGGGGCGCGC
>CAYRHV010000164.1:0-5416 GCA_964424045.1 uncultured Ottowia sp.
TGGTGGCCGAGGCCGGCGCCAACGTCGACGAGGTGCACCACCAGCGCGCCTTCACACTGCTGGCGGCGCAGAACGTCGAAATCGAGATGGTCCTGCAGACGCGCGGCCACGAGCACGTGGAAGAGCTGCTGGCGCGGTTGCGCGAAGCCGGGCTGGAGGTGCGGCTGGTGAGCTGAACACCCCCTGGAGTGAAGCAGCCTGACTCGCCGCACCGCCTTGCGCATCCGGTAAACTTCGACCCACCCAGCTCGCCGCAAGCCAATCGCCATGCCGCGCCCCCTGACCTGGATCCTGATCGCCGTCGCCACCGTATGGCTCGGCGGCTGCGCAGTCATGAGCGCGGAAGAGTGCCGCACGGCCGACTGGTACGAGCAGGGCATGCGTGACGCCCTCAACGGCTACAGTCGCTCACGGGTCGAGGTCCGACGCGAGGCTTGCGCCGAGGCAGGCGTGACGCCGAATGTCGCTCAGTACGAGCAAGGCTGGGTACACGGAATCCCGCAGTTCTGCACGCCCACCAACGGCGCGAGCTGGGGGCGGCAGGGCCGCAGCTACCACGACACCTGCCCGCCCGAGCTGGAGGCCCAATTCCTCGGGCCTTACCAGGCGGGTCGCCGCGTGGCAGATGCCAGGAGCCGCATCGAAACCCTGCGCAATCAGCAGCGCGACGCCCAGCGCCGGCTGGACAAATCCAAGGACGAGGACCGGCGGCGGCGCCTGCGCCGCGAACTGCGCGACCTGGACTGGCAGATGGACCATGCGCGGGACGAGCTCGATCGCGTAGAACTCGACTTTCGGCGCTGGGCCTATTGAACCTGAATCCGGCAGTTGGATGCGCCCGCCAGTGCCGCCCTCGGCGTGCCAGGCAAGACACGAGGAGGCCGCGCACTGATGTGCGCCACGACGAGCAACGCCGCATGGTGCGGTGCTGGCGGTGCTGGCGGGTGCATAGTGCGCTCACCCAGGAGGTGAACACCATCAAGGGGACAGAGTTCAGTATTCACGCGGATCAGCGGTTGCGCACGAGTTCGACCTCCCAGGTCCGGATCTCCTACCAGACGCAGGGCAGGCCGGTGAAAAGGGCCTGAAGCAGCGGGCTCAGGGCCTGACCCTGCACCATGCGACAGCCCTCGGTCAGCACCGCCATCGGTACCGGACGCTGGCGCCGCAGTGGCCCCGAGAACCAGGACAGGCCGAAGGCCAGCAGGCCAAACAGCGCCGCCAGCCCCAGCAAGATGGCCAGGCCGATGGCGAACCAGTCATCGTCAGCGCCGCGGATCCAGCCTGACGATGGCCGCCAGGGGCGCGGCCGGGTCAAGCGTCTGCAGCCAGTCCATGGTGTGTCCCTGCCTTGCCTCGGTGCCCGTTTCTCGCGCATGATGCACGGCAGACCCGGCACACGCCAGGGCAAGACATCATGCCAGCATGCCCACGGGCGCCAGCCAGCGCCGGCAGACCCAAGGAAAGGACTCCCCATGCCGCAAGCCGCCGACTACGTCTCCACCTTGTTCCACGGCCAGGGCAATCCGGACAAGGTGACCGTGGCTTTCACCATGGCTCTGAACGCGCGCCTGAAAGGCCACAGCGCCTGCCTGATCCTGATGGCCGAGGCCGTGACCCTGGGCCTGCCGGGCGCGACCGAGGGCATGGACATCGGCCAGCCCTTCGAGCCCGTGGCCGAACTGCTGCGCAAGTACCTGGCCGAAGGCGGGTGCGTCGCCGTCTGCAAGTCCTGCCTGCTGCACAACGGCTTCACCGAGGCGCAGGTGGACGAGCGTTACGAGATCATCACGGCGCCGGACGTGATCGATCTGCTGATGGGCGCCAAGGGCTCGCTGCAGGTCGCCTGAGCGGGCGCCGTGCCCCGGGCACCCGCTGCCACGGGCTGGATCAGCTCTTCACCGCGATCACGCCGCACGCCAGCCGTGGGCCGGCGTTGCCGGTGGGGTCGGTCTTCTGGTCGTCCGCGTCGCGGTGCACGATCAGCCCGCGGCCAATGATGTTGGACAACTTGAATTCACGGCTCACATGGTCGATGGTGGCCAGGCCGCTGGCATCGGCATGCAGCATCGGCAGGTCCCCGGCGTGGCCCTTGCCGGGCGCGCCGTGCCGCTTGCCGCGCGGGTTGTAGGGGCCGCCGGCGCTGCCGCCATCGCCCTCGCACACGCCCATCTCGTGGATGTGGAAGCCGACCTGGCTGCCGGGCGCGAGGTTGCGCACGCTGACGCTGACGCGCACGCTGCCGTCTTTCATCTGGTCGAAGTCGATCTCCCCTTCGATCGCCTGGCCCGTCACGGGCTGCTGGACCGTGGTCGCGTGCAACAGCGCCTGGGCGCGCTGTGCCGGTGCCGACGGAATGGGGGTGGAGCCGCAGGCGGCCAGGGTCAGCCCGGCAGCCGCAGCCAGGGCGAGAAAACGAGCTTGCATGACAGGAATTCCTTGTGAACGGGCCGCGACGAATGGCGCGGCCGGGTTGACGAACCGGCATGGGTGGAAGGCACGCCATGACCCGCGCGAACCCTAGCCCAGGTCGAGGTGTCCACTGCGTGAAGGCATGCAAGACACCCCCTCCAATGGCCGCGGAGCAGGCCATGCCAGCAGCAGCCGTGGCCGGGGTTCCCCTGGTCACTGGCTGCGCCCCGACACAACGCCCCCACGCTGCGCTGCCCCCGAAGGGGGCCCTCGCACCTTCGGGCGGCCGAGCGGTGCTCAGGGGGAGGCGCAACATCGCGCAGCGAGTGAAGCCACGGGGGTGGGCCACTTCATCCGCGCCCGTGCGAGCCAGCGACGTGCTGAACCGGATGCACCGGCGCCAGCGCCGTGGTGTCAGCCTGGCTCAGGCCCACCAGGATGCCGCAGTGTGCGGTGTCGCTGGCCTGGGCGCACTGGGCGCGCAGCGTGCGCAGCTGCTTCTCCAGCGCACGCAGCTCACGGATGCGGGTGGCGATGTGGCCGATATGTTCGTCCACCAGCGCGTTGACGGCACCGCAATCGGCCCCGGGCCGGTCACGCCAGGCCAGCAGGGTGCGGATCTCGTCGAGCGACATGTCGAGCCCGCGCGCCTGGCGGATAAAGGCCAGGCGCTCGGCATGCCCGGCATCGTAGACGCGATAGTTGTTGTCGGCCCGCGCCGGCTCCGGCAGCAGACCCTGGCGCTCGTAGTAGCGGATGGTGTCGACCGGGGTGCCGGCGCGTTCGGCCAGTTCGCTAATCTTCATCGCAGGTGCCTCCTTGCCTGTGCATGTTACCCGCTTGACCCTGGACTTGCTCCAGGGTTTCCAATGGAGCCATGGCCACCGCAAACACCATCGAACAGACCGTCTACCGCATCCCGAACATGGACTGCGCGGCAGAGGAGGCCGAGATCCGCCATGCGCTGCGTGACGTCGACGGCTTGCGCGGACTGCGCTTTCGCCTGGGCGCGCGGGAGCTGCAGGTCGAGGCCGTGCCGGGCAGCCTGCCCGAGGTCGAGTCGCGCCTGCGCGCGGCCGGTTTCGCGCCCAACGAGGCGGCCCACGGACACGATCACCACCACCATGGGCACGCGCATGACCACGCCCACGGCTGGGCCGATCGGGCACGCGGCCTGTTGCTGGCGCCCGGCCTGGCACGCATCATCGTCGCCCTGGTGCTGGCGCTCGGGGCCGAGCTGATGCACGCCCTGCTGGCCGAAGACTGGGCCCCGCTGGGCATGGCGCTGGCCGCGCTGGCCGTGCTGCTGTCGGGCCTGTCAACCTACTGGAAGGGCCTGCAGTCGCTGCGCCGCCTGCGCCTGAACATCAGCGCGCTGATGGCAGTGGCCGTGACCGGTGCCTTCCTGATCGGCCAGTGGCCCGAGGCCTCGATGGTGATGGCCCTGTATGCGCTGTCCGAGTACCTGGAGGCACGTGCGGTCGACCGTGCGCGTGGCGCCATCGGCGACCTGCTGCGCATGGCGCCGGACGAGGTCGAGCTGCTGGGCGCGGACGGCCAGTGGCAGGCCGTGCCGGCGATCGAGGTACCGGTGGACGCCCGCGTGCGCGTCAAGCCGGGCGCGCGGCTGGCGCTGGACGGCGTGGTGACGGCGGGTGCCAGCGCGCTCGATGAATCGCCCGTGACGGGCGAGAGCCTGCCGGTGGACAAGGCCGTGGGCGACACGGTCTACGCTGGCACGCTGAACCAGACCGGCGTGCTGGAGCTGCGCGTGACTGCGGCGGCGCGCGACACCCAGCTGGCGCGCATCATCCACGCCGTCGAGCAGGCGCAGGCCACGCGCGCACCGACGCAGGCCTTCATCGACCGCTTTGCCGGCATCTACACACCGGTGGTGTTCGTGCTGGCGCTGGCGGTGGCGTTGCTGGGGCCCTGGCTGATGGGCTGGCCCTGGCTGGATGCGCTCTACAAGGCGCTGGTGCTGCTGGTGATCGCCTGCCCCTGCGCCCTGGTGATCGCCACGCCGGTGACCCTGGTCAGCGCGCTGGCGCGCGCGGCGCGGCGCGGCCTGGTGGTCAAGGGCGGCCTGCACCTGGAGCAGGCGCGGCGCGTGCGCGCCATCGCCTTCGACAAGACCGGCACCCTGACCGAAGGCCGACCGGCCCTGGTGGCGCACGAAGCCCTGGCGGTCGAGGCACCGGCCGACTGGCCGCGCTGGGCCGCGACGCTGGCCGGCGCATCCCATCATCCGGTGTCGCGCGCCATCGCGCAGGGCCTGGCGGCCGAGGGCGTGCAGCCGCTGCCATTCGACGCCTTCGTCGACCGGCCCGGCAACGGCGTCGAGGCGGTGATCGCCGGGCACCTGCTGCAGCTGATCGGCTGGCGCGCCGCCCAGGCGCAGGGCCTCGCCACCGCTGAGCTGGCGGCGCGGCTGGCGCCGCACCAGGCCGAGGGCCGCAGCATTTCGCTGCTGGTCGAGGACGGGCGCGTGCTGGCCCTGCTGGCGGTGGCCGACACCGTCAAGCCGCACGCGCATGAGGCCCTGGCCGAGCTCAGGGCGCTGGGCGTGACCAGCGTCACGCTTTCGGGCGACAACCAGGCCGCTGCGCAGGCGGTGGGCCGGGTGGTGGGCGTGGACGAAGCCCAGGGCGAGCTGCTGCCACAGGACAAGCTGGAGCGCATCGCCGCGCTGCGTGCGCGCCACGGCTTCACCGCCATGGTGGGCGACGGCATCAACGACGCACCGGCGCTGGCCAGTGCCGACCTCGGCATCGCCATGGGCGGCGCCGGTACCGACACCGCGATGGAGGCAGCCGACGTGGTGGTGATGAACGACGATCTGCGCCGCCTGCCCGAGCTGCTGCGCCTGTCGGGCCGCGTGCACGGCGTGCTGTGGCAGAACATCGTGCTGGCGCTGGGCATCAAGGCCGCCATCCTGGTGCTGGCGCTGGCCGGCCTGGCGACCATGTGGATGGCGGTGTTCGCCGACGTCGGCGCCAGCCTG
>CAYRHV010000165.1:0-5414 GCA_964424045.1 uncultured Ottowia sp.
TCGGTGCGTCCGACGCGTGGCGAGGCATCGGCGCCGATGGTCAGGATCAGTCCCGAGCCGATGCCGTTGCCGAAGCCCAGCACCATGCTCACGACCAGCAGGCTGGCGAAGCTGGTGGTCAGTGGCAGCGCCAGGAAGCTGGCGCCCATGACCAGCATGCTCGGCAGGGTGATCCACAGGCGGCCCCAGAGGTCCATGACGCGGCCGGCCGGGTAGAACAGCAGCATGTCCACCGTGCCCATGAGGCCATAGATCAGGGCCGTGTCGGTGGCGCTCAGGCCGATCGATTCGGCCCACAGCGGGATCACGATCTGGCGGCAGGCGCGCAGCGCCGACACCAGCGCGGTGGCCAGGCCCAGGGTCAGGAACACGTGGGCGTAGGCGCGCACCTCGCGCCCGATGACGTGGCGCGACGAGGGTCGGTGGCCGCTGCGCCGCGGCGCCTCCAGGTCCGGGACCGCAAAGGCGATCACGCCCGCGCCCACCATCGCCAGAAGGGCGGCCCAGTAGGCACCCGCCAGGCCGAAGACGTGGATGAAGGCGGCCGCTGCGAAGGGGCCGATGAACATGCCGATGCGCACCATGCCGCCCAGCGTCGACATGGCGCGCGCCCTGAGGGCCAGTGGCGCAGCCTCGGTCAGCCAGGTCTGGCGCGCCAGCTTGAACACCGAGCCAACCAGCCCCAGCGCGAACACGGCGGCGCCAAACAGCCAGAGGCTGGGCGCGGCCAGGCACAGCAGCAGGGCCACGACGCCGGCCATGGCGGAACCCACCATGGCCCGGCGCTCGCCCCAGGCGCTGGCGACGGCGGCGGCCGGCAGGTTGCCCAGCATCTGGCCGATCGGCACCAGGGCGACGATGAAGCCGGCCAGCGCCGCGCTGGCCCCCAGCTCGAGCGCGCTCAGCGCCAGCACGGGGTAGATCGCGCCCTCGGCGATGCCCAGCATCAGCGAGGGACCGAAGGCGGGCAGGGCGATGCGGCGCAGGCTGAAGGGCGGCGTCGTGCCCGGCGAGCCGTCTGTGGCGGCGACGGGACCCGCGGGCTGGCCGGACTCGACGGATGGCGCCGGCATCGGCGCATCCGCGCGCTCGCTGCCGCCCGCGTCGGGCCGGACGCGGGCGTGGACGGGGGGCCTATTCGTCGGCAACTTCCGGCAGCAGCTGGTGCAGCAGCACGGCCACGACGGCGCCGGCGGCGATGGAGGAATTCAGCAGGTACTGAAGCATCCGCGGCAGGGACTGCATGAGCTCCTGAGGCGCGAGATCGATGAACAGGGCGACGACGATGGGCATGCCGATCACGAACATGTTGCGCTCGTTCAGCCGCACGTGCCGGATCACGCGCAGGCCGCTGAGGGCAATCACGGCGCACACGACCATGAACACGCCACCGATGACGGGCGCCGGGATCGAGGCGATGGTCGCGGCGAGCTTGCCCGACAGGCCGAACACGATCAGCCACAGCCCCGCGCCAAGGAAGGCGTGGCGGCTGGCGATGCCGGTGAGCGAGATGATGCCGGCGTTGGTGGAGTAGCCGGTGACCGGCGTGCTGCCCACCAGCGCGCTGACCAGGCAGCCCAGGCCTTCGCCGACCACGCCGCGGTCGATCTGCTCGTCCCGCAGCGGCTGCGCGATGGCGGCACTGACCGCGAACCAGGTGCCGGTGGTCTCGGCCATGAGCACGGCGTAGATCACCAGCATGGTGACGATCGCGGGCGCCGAGAACTGCGGCGTGAAATCGACGAACGCGAGCCGGGGCAGGGTGAACCAGGGCGCCGCCGCGATGGTGGATGGGTCGACCAGGCCCCAGGCGGAGGCCAGCATCCAGCCGCCGGCCAGGGCCAGCAGCACCGAACACAGCCGCAGCCAGATGCCGTGGCGCCCGAGCTTGAGCCCGAGCGTGACGAGGACGATCAGCAGGCCGGCCGACAGGCCCGCCAGCGCGACGTTCTGCTGCAGCGTGCCGGCGCCGGGGTGGAGTGCGAAGACGTTGGCGTTGAGGCCGATCGGGATCAGGGCCAGGCCCACCACCACGATGATGGTGCCGCCGACGATGGGGGGCACGAGCCAGCGGATGACGCGCCGGAACAGCGGCGTCAGCCCCAGTGCCACCAGCACGACGGCGCCCGGCAGCATGGCGCCGTAGACGGCCGACATGCCGCCGGCGCCGCCGCCGGCGGCCAGGGCGATGCCGGCCACGGCGCCGATCGGGACATAGGACGCGCCCTGCGCGATCGGCAGCCGCATCCACCACTGCGACTGGATCAGCGTCGCCAGGCCGGCGGCGAAGAAGGTGGCCTGGATCAGCGTGGCCGACTCGGCGACGGACAGGGCGACGATGGTGCCGATGATGAACGGCACCACGTAGACGTCCATGGCCAGCACGTGCTGCAGGCCGAGCAGCAGCGATTTCGAGGCGGACAGGCGATCGTCCGGGTGTGCGACCAGGGTGGATTCGGGGCGGGGCTGGCTTTCGGTCGCGGGCATGCGGGGTATTCCGGTGGCAGGGGTCAGTGCGCGCGCTGGTGGACCACCCGGCCGGCGACCCACACCGTGTGCACGTTGCTGCGCTGTGCATTGCACAGGATCATCTGCAGGACGTCGAGCCCGTCGCCGGGCAGGTCGAGCTGCGGGATGTTGGAGTCGGGCGCCGCCACGTCGATGAGCTGCGCGTCCCATTGCCGGCCGATGCCGAACCAGCCCACCGGCAGGTCCAGCACCTCGGCGCCGCCCGCCGTGGCGAGCCAGAAGGCCGCGCGAAAGTCGATGCGGCTGTTGGCGCGGCCGCGATCCTCGCGTTTGAGCGCCGGGTCGACGCCATCTTCCAGCATGCGCGCCGACAGGATGCTCTGGCGCAGGGCGTCGAACATGCTCGGGCTGTAGCCGCCAGCGACGTCGGTGCCCAGGCCGACGTGGCTGCCGCCGCGCAGGTGTGCGGCCAGCGGCAGCACGCTGTCGGCGAAGAAGACGTTGGAGATCGGGCAGTGTGCGATGCCGGCGCCGTGGTGCCGCAGCACGGCCATGTCCTCGGCGTCCAGGAAGTTGGCGTGCGCCAGCACGGTGCGGCGCGTGAGCAGGCCGAAGTCGGCCAGGGCGCGGGTGTCGCTCTGGCCCATGCGCGCTCGCACGTGCTGGTGCACCCAGTCGCTCTCGTCGCAATGCGTCTGCACGTGGGCACCGCTGTCGCGCGCCAGCGCCCCCAGCGCAGCCAGGACTTCGTCACTGCAGTTGGGGATGAAGCGCGGCGTGATCACGGGCAGCACGGTGGCGCCGTTGCCGGGCAGGGCCGCGATCGCCTCCAGCATCCAGCGCGTGTCCGCCACGGCCTGCGCGGCCGATGCGTCCTTGTAGAAGTCGGGGCAGAAATGGTTGTCCATGACGACCTTGCCCACCAGGGCGCGCTGCCCGAGCTCGACGCAGATGCGGGCCAGCTGGAGCGTGGCCGGCTTGTGGATGGTGGCGAAATAGGTGGCCGTGGTGGTGCCGTTGGCCAGCAGGGTGCGCACCACGTCCCGATAGATGCGGTCGGCGAAATCCGGGTCGGCAAAGCGGGCTTCGAGCGGGATCGTGTGATCGTCCAGCCATTCCATCACCGGCCGGTCCAGCGCGCGGCCGGCCTGCGGCCATTGCGGAGCGTGCACGTGCAGGTCGACAAAGCCGGGCAGCAGGTACTGGGAGGCCGCCAGTCGCGTCAGGCGGCCCGCAGCGCGGGCCCGGTCTTCAAGCACCTGGTGTTGCGGGTCGGCGGGCTCCACGATGCCGGCCAGCGCACCTGCGCCATCGATGCAGAACAGGTGGTCGTGCAGTATCTCGACCTGCCCACGCACCGGGGCGTGAAAGGCGGTGCCACGAATGATGTGGGTCTCGGCATCGTCGGGTGGCATCGGCTTGTGCGGGTCGGTTGGTGACAGCGTCAGACCACCGATCTTCGCAGAAGCCGGGCCCCAACGTGCGCGCGGCCGGGCACCGGAACACCGGTGCCCGGCCGCGCCGGGTCGGAGGAGCCGGAGCTCAGGCCGGCAGGCTGACCAGCGGGTTGCCGTTCATCGGATCGTCCTGCTTCGATGCCAGCGCCTGGGCCAGGTCGATGCCCAGCGCCTTGGCGACACCGGCGCCGTAGGCCGGATCGGCGGCGTGGCAGTTGCGGATGTGGCGCATCTTGATGAAGTCCAGCGCGTCGCCCATGGCACGGCCGGTGTTGTCGAACAGGGCCTGCTGCTGTGCCGCATTCATGAGGCGAAACAGCTTGCCGGGTTGTTCGAAGTAGTTGCTGTCGTCCTGGTGGAAGCTCCAGTGCTTGGCGTCGCCGCTGATCTTCAGCGGCGGCTCGGCAACCTCGGGCTGGCCCTGCCACTGGCCGAAGCTGTTGGGCTCGTAGTGCGGCAGGCCACCATAGTTGGCGTCCACGCGGCCATGGCCATCGCGATGGTTGCTGTGGACCGGGCAGCGGGCGCGGTTCACCGGGATCTGGTGGTGATTCGTGCCCAGGCGGTAGCGCTGCGCATCGGCGTAGTTGATCAGGCGCGCCTGCAGCATGCGGTCCGGGCTGACGCTGATGCCGGGCACCAGGTTGCTGGGCGAGAAGGCCGACTGCTCGACGTCGAGGAAGAAGTTCTCGGGGTTCTTGTTGAGCTCGAACTCGCCGACCTCGATCAGCGGGTAGTCGGCGTGCGGCCAGACCTTGGTCAGGTCGAACGGGTGGTAGGGCACTTTCTCGGCGTCCAGCTCGGGCATGACCTGCACGTACATCGTCCACTTGGGGAAGTCGCCGCGCTCGATCGCCTCATACAGGTCGCGCTGGTGGCTTTCCCGGTCCTTGCCGACCAGGGCCTCGGCCTCGGCGTCGGTCAGGTTCTTGATGCCCTGCCGGGTCTTGAAGTGCATCTTGATCCAGAAGCGCTCGCCGTCCTTGTTCCAGAAGCTGTAGGTGTGCGAGGAAAAGCCATGCATGTGGCGATAGCTGGCCGGGATGCCGCGCTCGCTCATGGTGATGGTGACCTGGTGCAGGCTCTCGGGCAGCAGGGTCCAGTAGTCCCAGTTGTTGGTGGCGCTGCGCAGATTCGTGCGTGGGTCGCGCTTGACGGCCTTGTTCAGGTCCGGGAACTGGCGCGGGTCGCGGATGAAGAACACGGGGGTGTTGTTGCCCACCATGTCCCAGTTGCCCTCCTCGGTGTAGAACTTCAGCGCAAAGCCGCGGATGTCGCGCTCGGCGTCGGCGGCGCCGCGCTCGCCAGCGACGGTGGTGAAGCGGGCGAACATCTCGGTCTGCTTGCCGACCTTTTCGAAGATCTTCGCGCGCGTGTATTTCGTGATGTCGTGCGTCACCGTGAAGGTGCCGAACGCCCCCGAGCCCTTGGCATGCATGCGCCGCTCGGGGATGACCTCGCGCACGAAGTTGGCGAGCTTCTCGTTCA
>CAYRHV010000166.1:0-5409 GCA_964424045.1 uncultured Ottowia sp.
GGTTGAGCGACTCGTGGAAGGCGCCCTGGTTGGCCGCGCCCTCGCCGAAGAAGGCCACCGCGACCCAGTCCTTGCCGCGCATCTTGGCCGCCAGCGCGGCGCCGCAGGCGGGCGGCATGCTGGCGCCGACAATGCCGCTGCAGCTGAACTTGCGCTCGGTGTCGAACAGGTGCATGTGGCCGCCCTTGCCCTGCGACAGGCCGGTGGCCTTGCCGAACATCTCGGCCGCCAGCGGCTTGAGCGGGATGCCCTTGGCAATCGCGAAGTGGTGCGGCCGGTGCGTGCCGACCACCGTGTCCTCGGTGCGCAGGTGGGCGCAGACGCCGGCGGCGACCGGCTCCTGGCCGGCGGCCAGGTGCATCTCGCCCGGCACCGGGCCGCCGCCGATGTCGAAGGCCAGGCCCTTCTGGATGTGGGGCGGCAGCTTGCCCTCCATGTAGACCTTGGCCATGGTCTCCTCGAATTCACGGATCTCGATCATCTTTTCGTACATCCAGAGCAGGTGTTCCTTGCTGGCTGTCATGGTGTGTGTCTCCGGGTTGGTCGGGAATGCCGCGCGGCGCAGGGCTGGGCACGGGACGGGCGGAACAGGGGCAAGCAGGTTCCGTGCCAGCAAACTGCACTGAGGCGCCGACCGCAAACCGTGGACTGGCGCGGCCTGCCGAGGCGATGCGCGCGCCGACCGTCGCCGGCTGCGACAGCGCGCCGCGACAGGTGTTGAAGCGGGGAGACAGACTGCGACAGTTGTCGCAGACCACGGCTGGCGGGTGGGCCGGCCCCGGTGGCTCAGCGGCGCTTGCCGCCCAGCAGGCTGCCCAGGGTGCCGCGCAGCAGCTCGCGTCCCATGCGGCGCATCTCGCCCTTGACCACCTGCTGCACCATGCCGTCGTACTGGCCGCCGCGCGGGCCGGTGCGGCCGAACAGGGCTTCCTTCAGGGCCGTGCCGGCGTTGCCGAGCAGGCCGCCGTCGTCGCCGGCGGGCGCCGCAGCGCCCGCGCCTGCCCTGGCCGCACCGCTGGCTGGGGCGGCCTGGCTGGCGCGTGCCTTCAGCACCTCGTAGGCGGATTCGCGATCCACCATCTGGTCATAGCGGCCGGCCACCAGCGAGTCCTTCAGCAGGGCGGCGCGTTCTTCCGGCGTGATGGGGCCGATGCGGCTGCCGGGCGGGATCACGTAGACGCGCTCGGTCACGCCGGGGCGGCCCTTGGCGTCGAGGAAGCTCACCAGCGCCTCGCCCGTGCCGAGCTCGGTGATTGCACTTTCGATGTCGAGCGCCGGATTGCTGCGCATGGTCTGGGCCGTCGCCTTGACGGCCTTCTGGTCGCGCGGGGTGAAGGCGCGCAGGGCGTGCTGCACGCGGTTGCCCAGTTGCGCCAGCACCGTGTCGGGCACGTCGATCGGGTTCTGCGTCACGAAGTAGACGCCCACGCCCTTGGAGCGCACCAGGCGCACCACCAGCTCGATGCGCTCGAGCAGCACCTTGGGTGCGTCGTTGAACAACAGGTGCGCCTCGTCGAAGAAGAACACGAACTTCGGCTTTTCCGGGTCGCCGATCTCGGGCAGGCGCTCGAACAGGTCGGACAGCATCCAGAGCAGGAAGGCGGCATACAGGCGCGGCGCGGTGAGCAGCTTCTCGGCTGCCAGGATGTTGATCACGCCCTGGCCGCCGACGGTCTGCATCATGTCGTCGATGTCCAGCGCCGGCTCGCCGAAGAAGCGGTCGCCGCCCTGGGTCTCGATCTGCAGCAGACCGCGCTGAATGGCGCCGATGCTGGCGCTGCTGACGTTGCCGTAGTCGGTGGTGAACTGCCGCGCGTTCTCGCCCACGAAGGCCAGCATGCTGCGCAGGTCCTTCAGGTCGAGCAGCAGCAGGCCGTTGTCGTCGGCGATCTTGAACACCAGGTTGAGCACGCCGGTCTGGGTGTCGTTCAGTGCCAGCATGCGGCCCAGCAGCAGCGGACCCATGTCGCTGATGGTGGCGCGCACCGGGTGGCCCTGCTCGCCAAACACGTCCCACAGCGTGACCGGACAGGACGTGGGCGCCGGCAGGTCGATGCCGCGCTCCTGCAGGACGTCGGCGATCTTGCCCTCGATGCGGCCGCTCTGGCTGATGCCGGTGAGGTCGCCCTTGACGTCGGCCATGAAGACCGGCACGCCGATGGCCGAGAACGCCTCGGCCATCTTCTGCAGCGTCACGGTCTTGCCGGTGCCGGTGGCGCCGGTGATCAGGCCGTGGCGATTGGCCAGGCCGGGCACGAGATGCGCGCTGGAGTCGCCGCGCTGGGCGATCAGGATCGGGTCGGTCATGGCGGAGCTTCCGGCGTGAAACCGGGGGAACCTAAAATGGCCGATTATCGAATGTGTTTCTTTCGGAGGATCTGAGCTTCATGGCGGGTCACAGCAAGTGGGCCAACATCCAGCATCGCAAGGGCCGGCAGGACGAGAAACGTCAGCGCATCTGGACGCGCCTGATTCGTGAAATCATCGTGGCCGCACGTTCCGGTGGCGGCGGCGATCCGGCCACCAACCCGCGCCTGCGGCTGGCCATCGACCGGGCCAAGGCCGTCAACATGCCGGCCGACACCATCAAGCGCAACGTCGACAAGGCCACCGGCGCGCTCGAGGGCGTGGTCTACGAGGAGATCCGCTACGAGGGCTATGGCATCGGCGGCGCAGCGATCATCGTCGACACCATGACCGACAACCGGGTGCGCACCGTGGCCGAGGTGCGCCACGTGTTCAGCAAGCATGGCGGCAACCTGGGCACCGAGGGCTCGGTGGCGTTCCAGTTCCAGCTCGTGGGCCAGCTCTTCTTCGCCCCCGGCACCAGCGAGGAGCAGGTCATGGAGGTGGCGCTGGAAGCTGGCGCCGAGGACGTGATCAGCGACGAGGAGGGCGCCATCGAGGTGCTGACCGAGCCGGCCCGGTTCGACGCCGTCAAGCAGGCGCTGGAGGCCGCGGGCCTGGTGCCCGAGCTGGCCGAGGTGACGATGCGCGCCGACAACACGATCGAGCTCGAGGGCGAGGATGCCGAGCGCATGCAGAAGCTGCTCGACGTGCTGGAGGACCTGGACGACGTGCAGAACGTCTATCACAACGCCGATCTGGACCTCGAGTGAGGCGCATCGCGTGCAGCCTGCTTGCCGCCACCGGCCTGCTGCTGGCGGGCTGCGGCGGCGACGTCTCCTGGTGCCTCAGCAGTGGGCCGGGCTCGGTGTCGGCCGGTGCCAATGTCGACGACTGTCCCCCGGGGCCCGGTGACGACCCGCCGCCAGCGCAATGAGGGCGCCGTACCCGGCTGCCCCTGAAAGACCCTCATGAAAATCCTTGTCATCGGCTCCGGCGGGCGCGAACACGCGCTGGCCTGGAAGCTGGCCCAGTCGCCGCGCGTGCAGCAGGTCTACGTGGCGCCCGGCAACGGCGGCACTCAGGTCTCGGACGCCCTGGTCAACGTCCCGATCACCGACCTCGTGGCGCTGCGCGACTGGGCACTGGCCGAGCAGATCGCGCTCACCGTGGTCGGCCCCGAGCAACCGCTGGCCGCGGGTGTGGTGGACGACTTTCGCGCCCACGGCCTGCGCATCTTCGGCCCCACGCGCGCTGCCGCGCAGCTGGAGAGCTCCAAGGCCTTCAGCAAGGCCTTCATGCAGCGCCACGGCATTCCCACCGCGGCCTACGAGACCTTTACCGACGCCGCCGCGGCACACGCCCACGTCGACCGGATGGGCACGCCGATCGTCGTCAAGGCCGACGGTCTGGCGGCCGGCAAGGGCGTGGTGGTGGCGCAGGACCCGGCCGAGGCGCACGCGGCGATCGACGACATGCTGAGCGGCAACACCCTGGGCGTGGCGCACAACGCAGGCGCTGACGGCGCCGCTGTGCCGCGCGTCGTGATCGAGGAGTTCCTGCAGGGCGAGGAGGCCAGCTTCATCGTCCTGTGCGACGGCAAGAACGTGCTGCCGCTGGCCAGCAGCCAGGACCACAAGCGCCTGCTCGATGGCGACGAAGGCCCGAACACCGGCGGCATGGGCGCGTATTCGCCCGCGCCGCTGGTCACGCCCGAGGTGCATGCGCGCGTGATGCGCGAGATCATCCTGCCCACCGTGCACGGCATGGAGCAGGAGGGCGTGCCGTTCACCGGCTTCCTCTATGCCGGCCTGATGATCGACGGCGCCGGGCGGCCGCGCACGCTGGAATTCAACACCCGCATGGGCGACCCGGAGGCGCAGCCGATCCTGATGCGCCTGAAGTCCGACCTGGTCCCGGTGCTGCTGGCCGCCACGGCCGGCGAACTCGACACGGTGGAACTGGAGTGGGATCGCCGCGCCGCCCTGGGCGTGGTGCTGGCGGCGGCCGGCTACCCGCAGCAGCCGCGTCGCGGCGACGCGATCACCGGCCTGCCCGGGTCCCTGGACGACGTGGTGGTGTTTCATGCCGGCACCCGGGCCGACGGGGCCGAGCTGCGCACGGCGGGCGGACGCGTGCTGTGCGTCACCGCGCTGGCCGAATCGGTCCGGCTGGCGCAGGCGCGGGCCTACGAGGTGGTGCGCGCGATCCGCTTCGACGGTGCGCAATACCGCCGTGACATCGGCCATCGTGCCATCCGACCCCGCTGACCGACATGACTGACTTCAACACCCGGGTGCGCGCCTACCTCGTCGCCCTGCAGGCCCGCATCACCGACGCCATCGAGGCGGCCGACGGCCAGGCCCGCTTCCTGCGCGACGAATGGCGCAAGGCGCCGGACGAGCCCTTGCAGGGCGAGGGCGTGACGAAGATCCTGGAAGGCGGCGCCGTGTTCGAGCGCGCCGGCTGCGGCTTCTCCGACGTGCGTGGGCCGCGTCTGCCGGCCTCGGCCACGCAGCACCGGCCGGAACTGGCGGGCGCGCCGTTCGAGGCCATGGGTGTGTCGCTGGTGTTCCATCCGCTCAGCCCCCACGTGCCGACGGTGCACATGAACGTGCGCATGATCTCGGCTGGACACCCGGGCCAGGAGCCGGTGCGCTGGTTCGGCGGCGGCATGGATCTCACGCCCTACTACGGCTACGACGAGGACTGCGTGCACTTCCACACCGTCTGCCGCGACGCGCTGGCGCCGCTGGGCGGCGCGCTCCATGCGCGCTTCAAGCCCTGGTGCGACGAGTATTTCTTCAACCGGCATCGCGGCGAGGCGCGCGGCATCGGCGGCATCTTCTACGACGACTTCGCCGACGGCGGCGCCGAGCACGGCTTCGCCCTGACGCAGGCCGTGGGCGACGCCTTCCTGCAGGCCTACCTGCCGATCGTCGAGCGGCGCCGCGACCAGCCCTGGGGTGAACGCGAGCGCCAGCACCAGCTGCACCGGCGCGGCCGCTACGTCGAATTCAACCTGGTGTGGGACCGCGGCACGCACTTCGGCCTGCAGTCGGG
>CAYRHV010000167.1:0-5397 GCA_964424045.1 uncultured Ottowia sp.
AGTCGGGCGAGGTGCCGGTGTAGTGGCGCAGGCGCTGCAGCGAGTAGTCGACGCGCGGCGCGGTGAACAGCGCCAGCGGCGCCGTCTCGCCCGGTCGCGCGACGTGCGTGCCGTTGGCGATGCGGTCGTCCATCGCCATCAGGTCCGGCAGGTCGAACACCTCGGGCAGCAGGGCCCGTTGCCAGGGTGCCAGGCCGCCGTCGAAATACTCGTCGTCGCCGAAGCTGAAGGGCAGGGGGATCGGCTGGCTGCTCACCCCCACGACCAGCGGCGCATCATGGTTCGCCAGCAGCAGGCGGAACTGCTCCAGGTAGTAGGGGCCGTAGAGGTCGGGCCGTGCCAGTGTGGTTTCGTAGCGCCCTGCATGGGTGACGAAGCCGTAGGCCAGGCGCGTGTCGGGGTGGTGGTTCTGCGTCGTCGCCAGGCGAACGAACGGGTAGCAGGCACGCACGCGCGGCAGCGGCTGGATGGGCGGTTCACGCAGCGCGATGAAGGCCTGCAGGCGCTCGCCCAGGTGGGCCACGCCGGCGGCGTGGATCTGCTGCACGCGCGCCAGCGCGGCCTCGGCGTCGGTGAAGGCCGTGGGGGCGACGAAGGGGGGTTGCTCGATCATGGCGTGATTGTCCACGGGCGCCGCAGGGCCTGTGGCGGCTGCGGTGGCGTGCCATCGCAAGCTATCATCCCAAGTGTCGTGTCACTCTGAAATCAATAGCTGCATGCGCTTGCCTGTCATGCAAAAACCCCGGGCCCGATGACCGAATCCGAGTCGCCCCGCGGCCCTGAGCCCGAGCGCCTGCAGCGTCGCCGTCACATCGCCGTGTTGCTGTGGCGCGCGCTGGCGCTGCTCAGCCTGGCGCTGGGCGTGCTGGGCGCGGTGCTGCCGGTGTTGCCGACCACGCCCTTCCTGCTGGTGTCGGCCTGGGCCGCCAGCAAGGGCTGGCCGGCGTTCGAGCGCTGGCTGCTGGCGCATCCCAGGCTGGGTCCGCCGGTGCACCGCTGGCGCGACCATGGCGCCGTGCCGCGGCGCGCCAAGTGGGCTGCCAGCATCATGATGGTGGGCAGTGCCGTGGTCCTGCAGTGGTTCGGTGGCATCGCGCTGTGGGTGCGCATCGCCGTGCCGGTGATGATGGCCTGCGTGGCCGTGTGGCTGTGGCTGCGACCTGACGCCTGATGCAAAAACCCGGCCCTGGGGCCGGGTTTTTGATCGGCGCTGCTCAATAGCCCAGCGTTCTGCCGTCCGGGTTGCGCGGGTCGGACCAGCCCCAGAGCTGGCCTTCGTGCACCTGGATGGTCTGGGTGCGGCCCATCGACGGCTTGATGGCGACGTTCTGCCCCTTGGCGCGCAGCAGGTTCAGGGTGTCGGGCGAGAAGCCCTTTTCCACGCGCAGTTCGTCGGGCGTCCACTGGTGGTGGAAGCGCAGCGCCGACGCCGCCTCGGCCGGGTTCATGCCGTAGTCGATGGCGTTGCTGACCTGCTGCAGCACGGTGGTGATGATGCGCGGCCCGCCCGGGCTGCCGGTGACCAGGAAGGGCTTGCCGTCCTTCAGCACGAAGGTCGGCGTCATCGACGACAGCGGACGCTTGCCGGCCTGGACCGCGTTGGCGTCGCCGCCGATCACGCCATAGGCGTTGGGCACGCCGGGCTTGGCCGAGAAGTCGTCCATCTCGTTGTTCAGCATGATGCCGGTGCCCGGCGCCACGATGGCGCTGCCGAAGTTGGTGTTCAGCGTGTAGGTGACGGCGACGATGTTGCCGGCGCGGTCGATCACCGAGTAGTGCGTGGTCTGGTCGCTCTCGTAGGGCTGCGGCTGGCCGGCGCGGATGTCCTTGGCGCTGCGCGCCCGGTCGGGGTTGATCTGCGCCGCCAGCACGTCGGCGTATTTCTTCGAGGTCAGGCCCTTTTGCGGCACCTTGACGAAGCCCGGGTCGCCCAGGTATTCGGCGCGGTCGGCGTAGGCCAGCTTCATGGCCTCGGTCATGTGGTGCACGGTCTGGGCGCTGTTGTGGCCCCAGCTGTTGAGCGGCCAGTGCTCCATCATGTTCAGGATCTGCACCAGGTGGATGCCGCCCGAGGACGGCGGCGGCATGGTGACGATCTCGTAGCCACGGTAGCTGCCGCGCACCGGCTCGCGCTCGACCACCTTGTAGTCGGCCAGGTCCTTGAGCGTCATCGGGTTGCCGTTCTTCGCCATGTCGGCGGCGATGCGCCTGCCGATCTCGCCACCGTAGAAGGCCCTGGCGCCGTCGCGCGCGATCAGGCGCAGCGAATGGGCGAGATCCTTTTGCACCAGCCTGTCGCCGGCCTTCAGCGGCGCGCCGTTCTTCCAGAAGATGGCCTTGGTGGCGGGCCACTGGCCCATGTTCTTTTTCTCCTGCTCCAGCACCTTGGCCAGCGTCTCGCTGACCGGATAGCCTTTCTCGGCCAGCGCGATCGAGGGCTGGATCACGCGCACCAGCGGCAGCGTGCCCCATTTCTTCAGCGCGTGCGCCATGCCGGCCACGGTGCCGGGCACGCCGATGGCGTAGTGGGTGTAGAGCGACTTGCCGTCCACCACATTGCCCTGCTCGTCCAGATACATGTCGCGGCTGGCCGCTGCCGGCGCCACTTCGCGGAAGTCGAGCGCCGTGCTCTGGCCGGTCTTGGCGTCATAGACCATCATGAAGCCGCCGCCGCCGATGTTGCCGGCGTTCGGCAGAGCCACGGCCAGCGCGAAGCCGATGGCCACGGCCGCGTCCACCGCATTGCCGCCCTTCTTCAGCACGTCGAGGCCGATCCGGGAGGCCAGCTCCTGCTCGGTCGCCACCATGCCCTGGCGTGCCACCACCGGGTGGAACACGTCCATGTCGAAGTCGTAGGCCGCAGCCGCCGCCTGCGCCGCCGCAGTCTGCGTGCCGGGGGCCGCGGCTGCGTTGACGACCGGAGCCGGGGCCTGGGACGAGGGCGCACCGAGGGTGCCGCAGGCCGTGAGCACGGCCAGCGCCAGGCTGGCCAGCATGAGTCTGGAGTGGGTCACGGGGCGCTCCTCCTTCCTGGTTGGAGCGACCATGGTAGCCGCGCGGTCCGTATTCGCGCACGGCGGAAGCGTAACGATTCTTGTCCGCGGCCTCGCGATCACCCACCTGCCTCGGTTCGCCAGGGGGACTGCCCCTTCCGCCCCTGGGGGAAGGCCGGGAGGGGGCCGCGCCATGCGCTTGTGCCCGGCCGCACGACGCAGCAGCACGGGCCCCCACCCCGACCCTCCCCCAGTGGGGGAGGGAGCCAGCGAGGTCCGCTGAATATTCTGACCAGCCAACTCAGTTTTTCATGGTGCATCGCACCACCCGCGGCGCATGAAACGCCACGGCTCCAAAGGCCGCGGAGCAGGCCAAGCGGGGGCACCCGTGGCCGGGGTCTCCCTGGACACTGGGTGCGTCCCCCTTCAAGGGGGAAGGAGCGCAGCGACATAGGGGGTGTTTCATCCTAACCCTTGAGGTCGGGGAAATCCTCCTCGAAAAACTCCAGCGTCTCCTTGACCCCCTGCTCGCGCCGGCTGTTCTCGGTCTGGCGCAGCTCGACGCGGCGGATCTTGCCCGAGATCGTCTTGGGCAGCTCGTCGACGAACTCGATGCGCCGGATGCGCTTGTAGGGCGCCAGCGCCTGCCGCGCGAAGGCCAGGATGTCGAGCGCGGTCTCGGCATTGGCCGTGTATTGCTGCCCCAGGATCACGTAGGCCTTGGGCACGGCCAGGCGCACCGGGTCCGGGCTCGGGATGACGGCGGCCTCGACCACCGCCGCGTGCTCGATCAGCACGCTTTCCAGCTCGAACGGGCTGATGCGGTAGTCGGAGGCCTTGAACACGTCGTCGGCGCGGCCGACGTAGGTGTAGTAGCCATCGGCGTCGCGCTGCGCCACGTCGCCGGTGCGGTAGTAGCCGCCGTGCATCACGTCGGCGGTGCGCTCCGGGCTGTCGGCGTAGCCGGCCATCAGGCCCAGCGGCCGGCCGGTGCCGGGCAGGCCGCCGGGCGCCTCGCCCGCCAGGTCGTCCAGCTTCAGGCAGATCTCGCCCTCATCGGCTTCCTGTTCATCGGCGTTCAGCAAGGCGATGTGATAGCCGGGCAGGGCCAGGCCCATCGAGCCGGGCTTGACCGCCAGGCCTGGCGCGTTGCCGATGATGGCGGTGGTTTCGGTCTGGCCGTAGCCGTCGCGCAAGGTCAGGCCCCAGCTCTTCTTCACCTGCTCGATGATTTCCGGGTTCAGCGGCTCGCCGGCGCCGATCACCTCGCGCAGCGCCAGCTGGTCGCGCCAGGCCGGCAGGTCTTCCAGGATCAGCATGCGCCACACCGTGGGCGGGGCGCACAGGGTGTTGACCTGGCAGCGCGCCATGGTCTGCAGCAGTGCCGGCGCAGAAAAGCGCGCCACGTTGTGAATGAAGATGCAGGCGCCGGCGTTCCAGGGCGCAAAGAAGCAGCTCCAGGCGTGCTTGGCCCAGCCCGGCGAGGAGATGTTCATGTGGATGTCGCCCGGCTTCAGGCCGATCCAGAACATGGTCGACAGGTGGCCCACCGGGTAGCTCTGGTGCGTGTGCATCACCAGCTTGGGCTTGGAAGTGGTGCCCGAGGTGAAGTAGAGCAGCAGCGGATCGCTGGCCTGTGTCGGGCCGTCGGGGGTGAAGCCGGCGTCGCCACCCTGACTGTCCTGGAAATCGATCCAGCCGGTCGGCGTGGCGCCGACGCAGATGCGGGTGTAGTCGCCCGGCACCTCGGCGAACTTGGCCACGTGCGCCTCGCCCGCGATCACGTGGCGCACGTCGCCGCGCTCGATGCGGTCGCGCAGGTCGTCCGGCGTCAGCAGGGCCGAGGCCGGGATCACCACGGCGCCGAGCTTGAAGGCCGCCAGCAGCGCCTCCCACAGCGGCACCTCGTTGCCCAGCATCACCAGCATGCGGTCGCCGCGCTTGACGCCCAGGCCGCGCAGCCAGTTGGCCACCTGGTTCGAGCGCGCCGCCATTTGCGCGTAGCTGACCCGGTCTTCGCCCGCGCCCTCATTGACGATCCACAGCGCGGGTGCATCGCCGCGCTCGCGTGCCACGCGATCGAAGTGGTCCAGCGCCCAGTTGAAGTGCGTCAGCCGCGGCCAGCGGAAGCTGGTGCCCAGGCGGGCCTGCTCCTCGCGGTGTCCCAGCAGGTGGTCGCGGGCGGCGCGGAAGGCTGTTGCTGATTGGGCGTGGGTGTCGGTGCTCATGGTCTGTTCTCCGGGATTGTGGTCAGGTGGCTGTCTTCGCCTGTCGTCCGGGCTCGCGCCAGCGGGCCGTCGGGATCGTCCGGGCATGCTGCCCGCTCCTGCAGGCAGCAGGCCGCGCGGCCTTCAGAGTGCAGGCTTCTTCCCATCCATCGGCTGGGTCTGCTCCAGCGCATGCG
>CAYRHV010000168.1:0-5377 GCA_964424045.1 uncultured Ottowia sp.
TCGGGCCGGTAGGCGCTGGCGATGCCGCTGAACACGTTGCGCGTGCGCCCTTCGCCCGCGTCCAGCGTCAGGCGCAGCAGCTTCTTCGAGCCTTCCACCGCCTCGCAGTCGACAATGCGGGCGATGCGCAGGTCGACCTTGGCGAAGTCGTCGATGCCGATGGTGTCGGCAATGGCCTCGCCGCCGGGCAGGTCGTCGCTTGCAGCCGCCGCCGGCGCCGCGCTCGCCGCCGGAGCGGGCGGCTCGAACAGGGCCTCGAGCTGCTTCATGTCCACGCGCTGCATCAGGTGCTGGTAGGGACCGATCTGCCAGCCGGCACCGAGCGCTCGGTCGGTGTCGTGCAGGGTCTCGGGCGGCACCATCAGGAAGGCGGCGACCTCACCGGCCAGGCGCGGCAGGATCGGCTTCAGATAGACCGTGAGCACGCGGAAGGCTTCGATGCAGGCGCTGCAGACCTCGTGCAGGCGCGCCTCCATGCCCTCCTTCTTCGCCAGCTCCCAGGGCTTGTACTGGTCCACGAAGGCGTTCACGCGGTCGCACAGCGCCATCACCTCGCGCACCACCTTGCCGTAGTCGCGCTGCTCGTAGAGCTCGGCGATGCGCGGGCGCAGCGCGCGCAGCTCGGCCAGCAGCGCCTCGTCGCCCGCGGCCACGGCGCCCAGGCGGCCGCCGAAGCGCTTGTTGATGAAGCCGGCGGCGCGGCTGGCGATGTTGACGAACTTGCCGACGAGGTCGCTGTTGACGCGCAGCATGAAATCCTCGGCGTTGAAGTCGATGTCCTCGTTGCGTCCCGACAGCTTGGCTGCCAGGTAGTAGCGCAGCCACTCGGGGTTCATGCCGAGCTCCAGGTACTTGAGCGGATCCAGCCCGGTGCCGCGGCTCTTGCTCATCTTCTCGCCGTTGTTCACGGTCAGGAAGCCGTGCACGAACACGTTGTCCGGCACCTTGCGGCCGCTGAATTTCAGCATCGCCGGCCAGAACAGGGTGTGGAAGGTGATGATGTCCTTGCCGATGAAGTGGTACTGCTCCAGATTCGGCTGCGCCATGTAGTAGGCGTAGCTCTGGCCGCGCTTTTCCAGCAGGTTCTTCAGGCTCGCCAGATAGCCGATCGGGGCGTCGAGCCAGACGTAGAAATACTTGCCCGGTGCGTCGGGGATCGGGATGCCGAAGTAGGGCGCGTCGCGCGAGATGTCCCAGTCGCCCATCTTCGTCTGGCCGCTTTCATCGGGCGTGATCCATTCGCGCACCTTGTTCGCGACCTCGGGCTGCACCCGGTCCACCCAGCCGCGCAGGAACTCGATGCAGCGTGCGTCGGACAGCCGGAAGAAGAAATGCTCGCTGCTGCGCAGCTCGGGCCGCGCGCCCGAGAGGGCGGAGTAGGGCTCGATCAGCTCGGTCGGCGCGTAGACGGCGCCACAGACCTCGCAGTTGTCGCCGTACTGGTCTTTTGCATGGCAGTTCGGGCATTCGCCCTTGATGAAGCGATCGGGCAGGAACATGCCCTTGGCCGGGTCGTAGAACTGCTCGATGGTGCGCGTCTCGATCAGGCCGGCGGCCTTCAGGTCGCGGTAGATGGCCTGCGAGATCTCGGTGTTCTCGGGGCTGTGCGTGCTGTGCCAGTTGTCGAAGCCGATCAGGAAGCCGTCCAGGTAGGGCGCGCGACCGGCGGCGATCTCGGCGATGAATTCTTCCGGCGTCTGGCCGGCCTGCTCGGCGGCGATCATGATCGGCGCTCCGTGCGCGTCGTCGGCGCCAACGAAGTTGACCTCGGCCCCCATCATGCGCTGGTACCGCACCCAGATGTCGGCCTGGATGTATTCCATGATGTGGCCGATGTGGAACCTGCCGTTGGCATACGGCAGGGCGGTGGTGACGAAGATCTGGCGCGTGGTCATGAAGGCGTGGATGCAGGCACGGCAAAGCCGCCTATTCTAGGAGCGTGGGCAGCCCGGTGCGGGCCGCGCAAGCGCCGCCGCCGGGCGGTTGCGCGCGCTACGCCCCGGGTCCGACCGGCTCCGGGATGCGCCGCCAGCCGAAGAAGTGCTCGATCGCCCCGGCCTGCGCGAGCGCGTCGCGGTGCCCCAGGCGCATCAGCTCGCGCGTGTAGCTGGCTTCGAACAGCAGGTAGGTTGCCAGCGCTGCGCTGCGCCGGCTCAGGTGGGTGCCGCCCCGGCCGAGGGTGGAGAGCAGGGCGCGCATTGCGGGCGGCAGGCTGGCGACGTGGCGCGCCGCCATTTCGTCGAGCCGTTGCGAGGGCGTGATGACCAGCAGCTCGACCGGGCGCATCGCCGTCTGCGTGCGCAGCTCCGGGCGCAGCAGCGTCAGGGTGTGGTTGACGCGCTGCAGGCGCAGCGCGTCGCCGGGCAGGGTGTCCAGGAAGATGCTCGACAGCACGTGGCTGCCGACCTGGCTGAGCGACGGGTAGCCCGGGTTGTCGATGAAGCAGTCCTCGGCCGGCTCGTGCGCGTGGCCGACCCCGATTGCCAGCACGCGCTCGGCCCCGAGGTGGATCGCCGGCGCCAGCGGGCTGAGCTGGCGCATGGAACCGTCACCATGGTAGGCCGCCAGCCCGTCGGCCACGATGCGTGCGGCCGGAAACACGAACGGGATGGCCGAGGAGGCCATCAGGTGATCGACGCCGATGCGCGTGCGCACCGCGTGGCGCCGTGGCCGCGCCCAGTCGCGGATCGGGGTCGAGCTGTCGTAGAAGGTGACGTGGGCGCCGCTGCTGTAGCAGGAGGTGGCGACCGCCAGCGCGCGCAGCTGGCCGCTGGCCAGCAGCTCGGGCAGGCGCGCCAGGCGCAGCTCGGCCCCCAGCAGCATGCGCAGCGGGGCGTTGTCGAGCAGCGAGCGCGGCTGCAGGCGGTCGCCGTGCTGGTGCATCCAGCCCACGGCCATCAGCCCGAGCCAGCGCAGGCTGGCGCGCAAGGCGTGCGTGACGCCGGTGCGATAGACCTGGCCGGCGTGGAACTGGCTCCAGACGCGCGCCAGGCGCGCCACCGCCGGCCGGAAGCGGTCGGCTTCGCAGGCCAGGGCAGCGGCGTTGATGGCGCCGGCCGAGGTGCCGACGATGATGCCGAACGGCGCTGCCTGATGGTCGGGCCGGTGGCGCCGCTGCAGGGCCGCAATGCCTTGCAGCACGCCGACCTGATAGGCTGCGCGAGCGCCACCGCCGCTCAGCAGCAGGGCGGTGTCGGCCGGTTCGGGGGTGGGGCTGCCGATTTCATTCATCATGCGCGGTAGGGTCATCGGTGGCCGTCACGGGCCGGGCCTGGGTGCCGAATAGACTACGACTGATTTGACAGACAGGGTCGATCCAGATGGGTATCACGGAACAGGATGTGCAGCGGGCGGTGGCGACGGTGATCGATCCGAACACCGGCCACGATTTTGTCTCTTCCCAGGGCCTGAAGAACGTGCAGGTCACGGGCAGCGACGTGGCGTTCGACATCGAGCTCGGCTATCCGGCCCGCAGCCAGGTGCCGGCGCTGCGCCAGGCGCTGATCGAGGCCGTGCGCGCGCTGCCCGGGGCGGGCAACGTCTCGGTCAACATCACCAGCGTGATCCAGGCGCTCACGGCGCAGCGCGGCATGCTGCCGCTGCCGCAGGTGAAGAACATCATCGCCGTGGCCTCGGGCAAGGGCGGCGTCGGCAAGAGCACGACCTCGGCCAACCTGGCGCTGGCGCTGGCGGCCGAGGGCGCGCGCGTGGGCGTGCTGGATGCCGACATCTACGGGCCCAGCCAGCCGCTGATGCTGGGGCTGTCCGGTCGGCCGGAAAGCCGCGACGGCAAGACCATGGACCCGCTGGTCGCCTACGAACTGCAGGTCAATTCGATCGGCTTCATGGTCACGCCCGACCAGGCCATGATCTGGCGCGGCCCGATGGCCACCCAGGCGCTGGAGCAGCTGCTGCGCCTGACCAACTGGTCGAATCTGGATTACATGGTGGTCGACCTGCCGCCCGGCACCGGCGACATCCAGCTCAGCCTGAGCCAGCGCGTGCCGCTGTCGGGCGCGGTGATCGTCACCACGCCGCAGGACGTGGCGCTGGCGGACGCGCGCAAGGCGGTGTCGATGTTCGAGAAGGTCGGCGTGCCGATCCTCGGCCTGGTCGAGAACATGGCGGTGCACGTGTGCTCCAACTGCGGCCACCGGGAGCACATCTTCGGCGCCGATGGCGGCAAGCGCTACGCCGAGGAGAAGGGCATCGACTACCTGGGCGCGCTGCCGCTGGCACTGGCGATCCGCGAGCAGACCGACTCCGGCCGTCCCACGGTGGTGGCCGAACCCGACGGCGAGGTGGCGGCGACCTATCGCCAGATCGCGCGCCAGGTGGCGGTCAAGATTGCCGGCCGGGCGCGGGATTTCTCCGGCAAGCTGCCCACCATCACGGTATCGCACGATACCTGAACGGTCCGCTGCTTCGAGACCCCGTTCGCGGGTCTTGTGCGGCAGTCTGTCAGGCTTTGGTTTTCAGTTGCGCCGACTGAGGGGCGAGGTTACCCAGTTCGGGTGATTGCGCGTGCCGGGCTTGGGACGTACTGTGCGCATGGGGTGGGAGAGCGACAACATGAACACAATGAATATCTCAAACTGGCGGGACTGGGGCGGACCGGTGACCATGGATGGCCTGGTCCTGGCGCTGGCGCTGCTGCTGCTGTTGACGGCCCTGGTTGCGCTCTGGTGGCGCGGCAATCATCCTTCGCAGCGCGAGCCGGGAATGGACGCCAGCAACCGCTTCTCCCCGCATCCGCCGATTACCGACGAGCAGGTGGCACTGCTGCGCTATCTGCAGCGCGCGTTTCCGGATGGTGCCGTGCTGTTCCGGCCGCGCCTGAGCTATTTCATGAACGTGCGCGCGGGCCGCGACCGCTCCGAGGCGCGCCGCTGGCTGAGCATGCGCCGTGTCGATTTCCTGCTGTGTGCGGACGACGGCAAGCCGCTGTATGCGTTCGAGGTCGACAGCCTGCACGATCATGAGGATCGGCATGCACAGCGGCGCCTGGCGGAAAAGAACCGGGCCCTGCGCACGGCCGGGATTCGCCTGATCCGCTTCAAGGGGGCCCTGGCGAGCTGGCCGCCACCGGAGGTGCTGCGCGAACGCGTGATGGCGGCGGCTCGGCCCGCGCCAATGAACACCGGTTTTGGCGACAGCGGCTTTGCGCCTTCCGGTTTTTCGACTTCCACGGGCTACGAGAACTCGGGCTTTGCAAATTCAGGCCATGCGGCAAGTTCGGGCTTCCAGGCCTCGCAGCCCGGTTCGTCCCAGGGGCCATATTCCGGCGTCATGAGCCTGACCGACCTGATGCGCCTGCAGCCGGCCAACGAAGACGATCCCTGGTCCAGCGTGCGCAAGCGCTCGTAGGCGGCGGATA
>CAYRHV010000169.1:0-5298 GCA_964424045.1 uncultured Ottowia sp.
CTCCTCGCAGTGCATCAGCAGGATGTCGGGCGTGCCCAGGGTGTCGGGCGGGCAGCTGGCCTCGAGTTTCTTCTCGATGTGGCGCACCGCGTCGTAGCCGAAATAGCCCGCCAGGCCGCCGCAAAAGCGCGGCAGCCCCGGCGGCAGCGCCACCTTGAAGCGTCGCTGGTAGGCCTCGACCACGTCCAGCGGGTTGCCGGTGTGCGTCTCCACCACCTCGCCGTCGGTGACGATCTCGGTGCGCGCCTGCGCGCCGAAGCCGCTGGCGCGCAGGACGGTGCGCGCCGGCAGGCCGATGAAGCTGTAGCGGCCGAAACGCTCGCCGCCGATGACCGACTCCAGCAGGAAGCTGTAGCGGCTGCCGCCCGGCCCGCCGGCCAGCTTCAGGTAGAGCGACAGCGGCGTTTCGAGGTCGGCGAAGGCCTCGCTGATGAGGGGGATGCGGTTGTGGCCCTGCGCCGCCAGGCTCTTGAATTCAAGTTCGGTGATCACGGGAGTCGAGCCTCCATTGCTCGTGGCAGCGTGTCCTGCCGTCCATTGCTTCCTGCTTCGGCGGCCCGCCTGGGCCGCCACCCGTGCGCCCCTTGCAGGCGCGTTCCGTCAATGCCAGCGTGCAGGCTTGCGCCAGGGCCAGGCCCCCTGGGCGGCGCAGCCCAGTGACGCAGTGAGGGGCAGGAAAGCGGACATGTCGCGCAGTGTAGCAAAGACGCGGCGCCCGGCGCAGCGACACCCGCGACCCCGCCGGGCCGCGCGACCTGCGCACATCGAACGGGAAAACGCTCACAATCGCTCAATAACGAAGTCACTTCTAGGGTTAACCCTGATTTATGATAGAATACCGCTATCAAACATACTATTTCATTTAATGAAACTGGTCCTGCCGCCCATTCGACGCTGCAAACCCGTCGGTACCCGCATCGCATCGATACCGGATGCCAACCCAGCGACCCGCGCGGCCAGGACCGTTTCAGGAAGGATCGGAAACATGAACACGATGACTTTTTGCGCTCTCAAGAACAGCCTGTCGGAGCACCCGGCGCGGAACCTGCCGCGCCTGCGGTCGCTGCTGCATTCGTTCGGCGAACTGGTGTACTCGGAAACCGCCGTCTACGCGACCGCCAAGGGCGATCCGCGCGTGCTGCGTCACATTGGCGCGAAGTTCGGCGCCACCGCCGCAGCGCACGAGTAAGCACCTGGGCCGCGCCCGCGGCCCCTCATGCCGGCGTCCTGGCGCTGCGTCGCTCGCCTCACGATGGCGGCCAGGCTTCGGACAGGTCGGCCAGGCTGTCGACCCAGGCGTCGGCATCCACGTTCCGCACATCCTCGCCGTGGTTGTAGCCATAGCGCACCAGCACCACCGGGCAACCGGCACTGCGTGCCGCCGCGGCATCGTTGGCCGAGTCGCCAATCATCAGGGTGCGCGCTGGCGCCGTGTCCAGTGCCCGGCAGGTCTCCAGCAGCGGCAGCGGATCGGGCTTCTTGCGCGCGAAGCTGTCGCCGCCGAACACCTGGGCAAAGAAGCCATCCAGGCCCTTGGCGGCGAGCAGCGCCTGCGCGTGCGCCAGCGGCTTGTTGGTCAGGCAGGCCAGCGGCAGGCCACACGCCTGCAGGGCCCGCAAACCCTCGACAACGCCGGGATAGACCCGGCTGTGGGCACCATTGATGCGCCCATACGCCGCCTGATAGTGCTGCCAGGCGGTCTCGAACAGCGCCCCGTCCACTGCCGGCGTGCCATCGCCGGTGCGCAGCAGGACCTGCTGGATCAGGTGCTCGGAGCCCCTGCCGATGAGGCGGGCGATTTCATCGCGCGCCAGCGCCGGCCGGCCCAGCTGCCGCAGCATGGCCGCCAGCGCCGCCTCGAAGTCGCCCAGGGTGTCGACCAGGGTGCCGTCGAGGTCCAGCATGCAGGCATCGACGCGATGTGCTAGTTTTTCGGGGGCAACAAGCATTGTTTCCGGCAAGGACTCCGCCATGATCAATCCGTTTCGACGCGCCATCGTGCGCATGCTGCCCGTCGTGGGCGTGCTGTCCGCCACGGCCGCGGCCCAGGCGCAGGACCGAAAGGTGGACCAGGTGGTTTACCACATCGATGATGCCGCTGCCCAGGCCACCAAGGGACTGCGCAACATCCGCAACCACCTCGACACGGCGCCCGAAACCCGGGTCATCGTCGTCACGCACGCGAACGGCATCGACTTCCTGATGGAAGGCGCCCGGGACGCGAAGAACCCGGACATCGACTACCCCTCCCTGGTGAGCGCGCTGACCGCACGCGGCGTGCACTTCGAGGTCTGCGAGATCACGCTGCGCAACCGCGACCTGAAGAAGGACGCGTTCATCATGGAGGCGGAATTCACGCCCTCGGGCGTGGCACGCATCGCGCGCCTGCAGAACCGCGAGGGCTTTGCCTACATCAAGCCCTGAGGCGGCGCTCAGCGCTGCGCCAGCGCCCCGCGCATCTGGCGGATCACGGCGCCATAGTCGGCCTGGCCGAAGATGGCGCTGCCGGCAACGAAAGTGTCGGCACCGGCATCGGCGACGCGGCGGATGTTGTCGGGCTTGATGCCGCCATCGACCTCGAGCCGGATGTCGCGCCCGCTGGCGTCGATGCGCCGGCGCGCGGCCTCCACCTTGCGCAGGGCGCTGTCGATGAAGGACTGGCCGCCGAAGCCGGGGTTCACGCTCATGATCAGGATCAGGTCGATGTCGTCGATCAGCCAGTCCAGCACGTCCAGCGGCGTGGCCGGGTTGAACACCAGGCCGGCCTGGCAGCCGGCGGCCCGGATCGCCTGCACGCTGCGGTGGGCATGGCTGCTGGCGTCCGGGTGAAAGCTGACCAGGTCGGCGCCGGCCCGGGCGAAGGCCTGGGCCAGCGCATCGACCGGCTGCACCATCATGTGCACGTCCAGCGGCACCGGCTGGCCGTCGGCATCGACGGCATGGGGCTTGAGCGCCTGCAGCACCATCGGGCCGAACGTGAGGTTGGGCACGTAGTGGTTGTCCATCACGTCGAAGTGGATCCAGTCGGCGCCGGCGGCGATCACGTCCCGGACCTCCTGGCCCAGGCGCGCGAAGTCGGCCGACAGGATGGACGGTGCGATGCGGTAGGTGGTGCTCATGGCCGCCGATTGTCGCAGCGTGCGAATCGACGCGAAATGACGCAGCGACGCGCGCGGAGGACGCGTGCAGCGTTGCCTTACCATCCCCGCCATGCCGAAATACCAGTTCAGCGTCGAGGTCGAGCCGCGCTTCCTGCCCGAGCAGTCGCAGCCCGACCAGGGCGTCTACGGCTTTGCCTACACGGTGACGGTGAGCAACACCGGCGAGGTGGCGGCACAGCTGGTGTCGCGCCACTGGATCATCCACGACGCCAGCGGCCGGGTGGAGGAAGTCAAGGGCCTGGGCGTGATCGGGCAGCAGCCGCTGCTGGAGCCTGGCGAGGCCTTCCGCTACACCAGCGGCTGTCGCCTGAACACCCCTTGCGGCACCATGCACGGCAGCTATTTCTGCGTCGCCGAGGACGGCGAGCGCTTCGAGACGCCGATCCCGCCGTTCGTCCTTGACGCCGACCGGCCAGCTGCCGACACCCGCATGCTGCACTGACGCCGCGCCCACACGAACCATGGCCACGCCCCAGCTGGAACTGATCGACCTGCTGCGCGCGCTCGATCCGAACGCGCCCCTGGCCGAGCGCCACCTGTGGCTGATGCAGCTGCTGCGCTGGGTGCGCGGCACCAGCGACGACCCCGAGGCCGCCGTGATCCGCGTGCGCACCCTGCTCGACGCCGCCGAGCTGCGCTCGGACTGGGTCGCGCTGTGGCACCAGTGGTGGACGGAGTTCCTGACCGAGGTCGACGCCACGCCGCTGCTGGCCGACCTCGGCTTCGCGCCGCGCAGCGCCTTCTTCGCCGAGCTGGCCGACCGCCTGCGGCGCAAGCTGATCCCGCCGACGCCCGAAACCACCGACCTGCGCGAGCTGTTCCCGCTGCTGTTTCCGACCGAGTTCGACGCCCGCTGGCTGCGCGCGCTGGACCAGCGGACGCTGGAGCGCCTGCGCCGCGTGCTGTTTGCCGACGAGTCGAGCCAGGGCGCGCAGGCCTACGCGTTGCGCACCCTGCTCAACGCCATGGCCTACGCGGTGATCCAGATCAGTGCCGTCGGCCAGTCGGCCGAGGTGCGCTCGCGCATGTCGGCCGAAGTGCAACGCGAACGGCCGTTCGCCCAGTTGCCGATCCTGTTCGAGGCCCTGCGCCAGACCGTGCAGGACCACGGCCGCGACAGCGCGCCGGCGCTGGTGACGATCGGCCAGCTGCGCGAGCAGCTCGACGCCTGCCGCGCCGCCGCCTCGACGGTATATGCGCACCTGGAGGAGCACGGCATCTCGGTGCACATCGAGTTCCAGCTGCGCCAGCTGCGCCAGCGCATCATCCGCGTCAAGGCCCTGCTGCTGTGCCTGGAAACCGACGAGCCGGCACTGGCCACGGCGCAGCTGCTGTCGCACCTGGTGCGCGTGCAGCACGACAGCAGCAGCGTGCGCGCGCTGGTGCGCTCCAGCACCCAGCTGCTGGCCGCGCGAGTGACCGAGCGCAACGCCGAGACCGGCGAGCACTACATCACGCACAACCTGCGCGAATACCTGCAGATGCTGGGTGCCGCCGCCGGCGGCGGCGCGATCATGGCCGTCACGACCTGCACCAAGCTGCTGATCATGACGCTCGGCCTGTCGGCCTTCTGGGGCGGCGTGGCCGCGGGCTGGAACTACGCCATCTCGTTCGTCATCATCATGCTGCTGGGCTGGACCGTGGCCACCAAGCAGCCGGCCATGACGGCGCCGAGCATGGCGGCCAAGCTCAAGCAGCTGGATTCGCCGCAGGCGCACGAGAACTTCGTCGACGAGGTCGTCTACCTGCTGCGCTCGCAGGTGGTGGCCATCATCGGCAACGTGGCGCTGGTGCTGCTGGTGGCCTGGGGCCTGTCCTGGGCCATCCAGGCGCTGGGCTGGAGCTCGCTGGTGAGCGACGCGCACGCCCAGGGCATCCTGGACGAGCACCACATGCTGGGACGCACCATCCCCTACGCCATCCTCACCGGCGTGCTGCTGTTCGCCTCCAGCATCATTGCCGGCTGGGTCGAGAACTGGTTCGTGCTGCACCGGCTCGATTCGGTGATTGCCTACCACCCGCGCAGCGCGCGCTGGCTCGGCGCCGAGCGGGCCCGGCGCTGGGGCCGCTACTGGGGCCAGCACATCTCGAGCTGGACCGCCAACGTCTCGCTCGGCCTGCTGCTGGGCATGGTGCC
>CAYRHV010000170.1:0-5294 GCA_964424045.1 uncultured Ottowia sp.
GCGCCACGCCCGACTTGGTCGACCCGCCGTCGATGTTGACCTGGATGCAGACGTTCAGCGGCGCCAGTCCGGCCGGACGCTGGGCCGACAGGCGCTCGGCGATCTTCAGCCGATCCACCGACTGCGCCCAGTCGAAGTGCGTCGCCACCAGCCGCGTCTTGTTGCTCTGGATCGGGCCGATGCAGTGCCACTCGAGCGCCAGGTCGGCCAGCAGGGCCATCTTCTCGACCGCTTCCTGGATGTAGTTCTCGCCAAAGGCGCGCTGCCCGGCCGCGTGGACGGCACGAATCGCCTCCGGCCCGAAGGTCTTGGAGACCGCCAGGAGCGCGACATCTTCCACGCTTCGGCCATTCGCCTGGCACGCCGTTGCAATTCGGGCACGAACCTGCTGGAGATTGGACTCGATCATCGTCATAATCGACTTAAAGTATCAAACTGCAACTGTTTCAACCTGACTTTTACAGCTTACTGCCGTGGACATCACCCAACTGCTGGCCTTCAGCGTGAAGAACAACGCCTCCGACCTGCACCTGTCGGCCGGCCTGCCGCCCATGATTCGCGTGCACGGGGACGTGCGACGCCTGAACGTCGACCCGCTTCCGCACAAGGAAGTGTTCGCGATGCTCTACGACATCATGAACGATACGCAGCGCAAGATCTACGAGGAGAACCTGGAGGTCGACTTCTCGTTCGAGATCGAGGGACTGGCGCGTTTTCGGGTCAACGCCTTCAACCAGAACCGCGGCGCCGCCGGGGTGCTGCGCACGATTCCAAGCAAGATCCTGACGCTGGAGCAGCTCAACGCACCCAAGATCTTCGGTGAGCTGGCGCTGAAGCCGCGCGGCCTGGTGCTGGTCACCGGCCCCACGGGTTCCGGCAAGTCGACCACGCTGGCGGCGATGGTGAACCACCTCAACGAGATGGAATACGGCCACGTCCTGACGGTGGAAGACCCGATCGAGTTCGTGCACGAATCCAAGAAGTGCCTGGTCAACCAGCGCGAGGTCGGACCCATGACGCACAGCTTCGCCAACGCCCTGCGCTCGGCGCTGCGCGAGGACCCGGACGCCATCTTGGTGGGCGAGATGCGCGACCTGGAAACCATCCGCCTGGCCATGACCGCCGCCGAGACCGGCCACCTGGTGTTCGGCACCCTGCACACCTCGTCGGCCGCCAAGACCATCGACCGCATCATCGACGTCTTCCCGGCCGAGGAAAAGGAGATGGTGCGCGCCATGCTGTCCGAGTCGCTGCAGGCCGTGGTCTCGCAGACCCTGTGCAAGCTCAAGGACGGCTCGGGCCGCGTCGCGGCGCACGAGATCATGATCGGCACGCCCGCCATCCGCAACCTGATCCGCGAGGCCAAGGTGGCGCAGATGTATTCCACCATCCAGACCGGCCAGGGCATGGGCATGCAGACGCTGGACCAGAACCTCACGGATCTGGTGCGGCGCAACGTCATCAGCGCGCCCGAGGCGCGCAGCAAGGCCAAGATCCCGGAGAATTTCCCGGGATAAGGACGAGGATCCCCCCTATGTCGCTACGCTCCTTCCCCCCAGGGGGACGCACCCAGTGTCCAGGGAAACCCCGGCCACGGGTGCCCCGGCAAGGCCTGCTCCGCGGCCACTGGAGCGGCGATTGCTTCGCATCGCCGATCACGGCGGACGTGACCACCCACAATTGAGTCGGCAGACCCGCCACAGAGGACGATCACCATGGAACGCGACCAGGCCAGCAAATTCATCAACGACCTGCTGAAGCTGATGCTGACGCGCAACGGCAGCGACCTGTTCATCACGGCCGAATTTCCGCCGGCCATCAAGGTCGACGGCAAGGTCATGAAGGTGTCTCCGCAAAGCCTCACCCCGGCGCACACGCTGGCCCTGGTGCGGGCGGTCATGAACGACAAGCAGGCGGCCGAGTTCGAGCGCACCAAGGAGTGCAACTTCGCCATCTCGCCGGCCGGTATCGGGCGCTTTCGCTGCAATGCCTTCGTGCAGCAGGGCAACATCGGCATGGTGCTGCGGGTGATCCCGCAGGAGCTGCCGACCATCGACGGCCTGGGCATGCCGCAGATCCTCAAGGAGGTGGCCATGACCAAGCGCGGCCTGGCGATCCTGGTCGGCGCCACCGGCTCGGGCAAGTCGACCACGCTGGCGGCCATGGTGGACTGGCGCAACATCAACAGCCAGGGCCACATCATCACGATCGAGGATCCGGTCGAGTTCGTGCACCCGCACAAGAACTGCATCGTCACGCAGCGCGAGGTCGGCCTGGACACCGAGGATTGGGAGGCAGCGCTGAAGAACAGCCTGCGCCAGGCGCCGGACGTCATCCTGATGGGCGAGATCCGCGACCGCGAGACCATGGAGCACGCCGTCGCCTTTGCCGAGACCGGCCACCTGTGCCTGGCCACGCTGCACGCCAACAGCGCCAACCAGGCGCTGGACCGCATCATCAACTTCTTCCCCGAGGAGCGGCGTGCCCAGCTGCTGATGGACCTGTCGCTGAACCTGCGCTCCCTGATCTCGCAGCGCCTGATCGCCAAGCAGGACGGCAAGGGCCGCACCGCAGTGGTCGAGATCCTGATCAACTCGCCCTTCATCTCGGACTTGATCTTCAAGGGCGAGGTCGGCGAGATCAAGGAAGCCATGAAGAAGAGCCGCGAGCTGGGCATGCAGACCTTCGACCAGGCGCTGTTCGACGCCTTCGAGAACAACCTGATCACCTACGAGGACGCGCTGCGCAACGCCGACTCGGCCAACGACCTGCGGCTGCAGATCAAGCTCACCAGCAAGCGCGCCAAGTCGACCGACCTGACCGCCGGCACCGAGCACCTGCAGATCATGTGAGCCGCGGCCGCTGTCGGAGGCGCGCCGCGCTTCCTACAATGGCCGCATGAGCACCTCCGTCCACAGCAAGACCTACGAACCCTGCCCGGCGCATTCCGTCGCCTTCCTCGGCCTCGGCGTGATGGGCTACCCGATGGCCGGCCACCTGGCCCTGGCCGGCCACCAGGTCAGCGTCTACAACCGCACCACGGCCCGCGCCGAGGCCTTCTGCACCGAATTCGAGGCCACCGAGGCGGTGCGCCTGGGCCGCACGCCGGCGCAGGCCGCCGAGGGCGCCGACATCGTCTTCAGCTGCGTCGGCAACGACGACGACCTGCGCCAGGTGACGCTGGGCACGGACGGCGCACTGGCCGGCATGAAGTCGGGCGCCGTGCTGGTGGACCACACCACGGCCTCGGCCGAGGTGGCGCGCGAGCTGGATGCCGCCACGCGCGAGCGCGGCCTGCACTTCATCGACGCCCCCGTCTCGGGCGGCCAGGCCGGCGCCCAGAAGGGCGTGCTGACGGTGATGTGCGGCGGCGAGGAAGCGGTGTTCGAGCGCATCCGGCCGGTCGCCCTGGCCTTTGCCCGCGCCGTCACCCTGCTGGGGCCCGCCGGCGCCGGCCAGCTGGCCAAGATGGTGAACCAGATCGCCGTCGTCGGCGTGATGCAGGGCCTGGCCGAGGCGATCGCCTTCGGTCAGCAGGCCGGCCTGGACATGGGCCGGGTGCTCGAGGTCATCCGCCAGGGCGCGGCCCAGAGCTGGCAGATGGAGCAGCGCGGCCCGACCATGATCGAGGACCGCTTCGACTTCGGCTTCGCCGTCGACTGGATGCGCAAGGACCTCGCCCTGGTGCTGCAGGAGGCACGCCGCAACGGCGCCCGCCTGCCGCAGACGGCGCTGATCGAGCAGTTCTACGCCGACCTCCAGGCCCGGGGCGGCGGGCGCTGGGACAGCTCGAGCCTGATCAGGCGCCTGAAGTAGACACCGGGGCCGGGTCGCCGGCCGGCCTCAGCGCGCCGGCGGCAGCGGCTGTACCTGGATCGGCGGCTGCTGCACCTCGACCGGCTGCGGCGTGACCGGGTGCGTGACTGCGCCCTCGGCCGCCGCTGGCGCGCCTTCATCGGTGACCGACGACACCGGTGCCGGCGCCGGCGTGGTGCCGGTCGCATCGGCCGGATGCAGCGCCGCCTGCTCGCTGATGAAGTCGATCACCCGCACCACGCGCTGCACGCCCGGCGTGGTGCGCGCCACCTCGGTCGCCAGGTCGGCCTCGCGCTGCGTCAGGCGCCCCATCAGGTAGGTCGTGCCGCGCTCGGTCACCACCTTGATGCTGTTGCCGGGCACGCCGTTGGTGTCCAGCAGGCGCGTCTTGACGCGCCCGGTCAGGTAGGTGTCGTTGGAGCGCTGCGACAGCGACGACACCGGCATCACCGCCAGCTCATCGATGACGCCGGCGACGTTGGCCGTGCCAGACACTGCGGCAAAGGCGCGCTGCCGGTCCTCGGCCGTCGCCACTTCGCCGGTCAGCAGCACCTTGCGGTAATAGCTGGTGATGCTGATGTGGCCGCGCCGCTCGCCCAGCGCGTCGTTGACGCGGCTGGAGGCCTGCAGCTCGATCGTCTGGTCGGCCACCTGGGTGTTGGGGCTGCGCCGGTCGTTCGCCACCACGCCGCCAGCCACGGCCGCCCCCCCCACCACGGCGGCGGCACAGCCGCCCAGGGTGGCGGCCACGACCGCCAGGCCCACGATCGTCGCCACGCGATTGAACACGTATGTCATGCAGGATTCTCCTCGTCGCCCAGCAGTTGCCGGTCCAGTTCATCACAAATTCCATGCAGCGCCAGCAGCTGGGCCTCGTGGATCCGGGGCACGTTGTCGCTGGGCACGCTCACGTGCACGTCGGTGTCGCGCAGCAGGCGTTCCAGCTCGCCCCGGTTGGCGGTC
Source organism: uncultured Ottowia sp. (assembly GCA_964424045.1). GTDB lineage: Bacteria > Pseudomonadota > Gammaproteobacteria > Burkholderiales > Burkholderiaceae_C > Ottowia. The sequence continues at coordinate 4,780 of CAYRHV010000170.1, forward strand.
AGGGCCACCACGCCGATCTCGCGCTCGTGTGCGGCCTCGACCACGCGCCGCAGGCCGTGCTCGGCGATCTCGCCCGCCGCCAGCAGCAGCAGCACGTCATCCGGCCCGGCCAGGGCCCGCAACTGCGCCGCCAGGGCGTCCCCACAGTCGCCCTGCCCGGCCAGCGCGCCCAGGGTCGCGACGTCGCAGCCCAGCGCCAGCGCCGGCAGCCCGGGACGCGGCCGCTCGAAGCCGCCCAGCAGCAGGGCCGCGCCATACTGCGCCAGCGCCGCCGAGGCGCCGGCGCCGCAAACCAGCACCTTGCCGCCCCCCGTGACGCAGGCCAGCAGCGCCTGCGTTGCCGCCGCAATGGGATGCGCCAGCTGTTCGGCCCACTGATAGGCCATGTCAGCGCCATCGACGAAACGCTGGTGAATACGCTGCTCTTGCATTGATAGCAATCATAGCAGCGCGCGGACGCCGCATGCTGCGCGAAGCGGTTTCAATTCGCATCAAACGCGGCCTGCAGCCACTGC
>CAYRHV010000171.1:0-5291 GCA_964424045.1 uncultured Ottowia sp.
AGCGAGCGATCAGGCCGGGCCTGTTGCGGCCTCTTGCCTGGGCTGCCTGATCGCCGGCCGTTGCGGGCCATGCCACGGAACACAGGCCAGGGCGCCTGATCTCCTGTGACAGCAGGAAAAACGGGATGAACCGGGCCGCGGGCACGAATGCGGCGGACGCGGACCGGGGACGTGGATGCCACGGCCCGGGCAACGGCTGCACGGATGCGCAAGCGCTCCAGGGTGCAGGCGGGCGGGTTCATGGTGAATGGACTCCTTGCTGGCTTTGCCGGGTCGTCGGGTCAGCCGCGGCTCACGAGGCCGGCTTCCAGAGCCCTGGATGACCCCAGCGCACGCGGCAGTGCGTGCACGACCGGCCAGGCTGCGAACGCGGCCGCCAGGTGCTTGAGCGTGTGGCCGGACACCAGGCCCCCGGTCCATGCCAGGACGGAGGCATCGGCAATTTCCAGCGCCTTGGCCAGCGAATACAGGCCGAGCACGCCCAGCAGCGAAATGCCGAGCGCCTGCGGCCGGGGGCGCAAGGCCGCAAGCCCGAGCAGGATCAGCAGGCCGCCAGCCTGGAGCACGGCCCAGGGCGTCATGTTGTTGTGGGCCACCGCCACCAGCACGGCTGCGGGCGCGGCGATGGCCACCAGCAGCGCCAGTGCCAGGCCGGCCCGCACGCTGACCCGGTCCACCGCCGCCAGGCCCAGCAGGCTGGCGAGCGCCAGGCACATGCCCAGACGATCGATGCCCAGCCCGGCGTCACCAGGGGTTGCGTGATAGATGGTCGAGCAGACGGCCGCCAGCATCAGGCCGCCGAAGAACAGATTGCACAGTTCGCGCTGCGCCAGGCCGATCGAGTCCGGCGGCAGGCGCTGCAACCGCCGCCAGCCCCAGACGCCAAGCAGCAGGAACGCCAGGTTGCTCAGCAGGTTCAGGGCGTGCGGCACGCCCAGCAGGGCACGCTGGTCGGCAAAGTCGTGATAGCCCGCTGGCAGTTGCAGCGGTGGCAGCAAGAAGGCCAGCACGGCCAGGACGATGACGGCGAGCAGCAAGGCCAGTTCGGCGCAGCGACGCACGATGCGGGCGCGTTCCGGGCGCCGGCGGCTAGCGGTCTCGGGGGCGGGGTAGGCGTGCATGGCGGGTGCGGGGATTCGGTCATTTGCGGGGTGGCGTGCACCCACTGTCCCTGCTTCCGCGCCGTTTGGGGCTGGATATCTCAACCCGGCCCGCAAACCACTACCCGCGGTATCAATAGACGATGCTTTAATCGCGCCATGAGTAGCACGACCGACTTAATCAACGCGATCAAGAGGGAGCTCAAGAGCGCCCACATGACCTATGCCGACCTGGCGCGTGAGCTGGGGATGGCGGAGTCCAGCGTGAAACGCATGCTGGCGCGCGGCGACATGCCGCTGTCGCGCGTCGACGCCATCTGTCGCGCGCTGCGGCTCGAGTTCTCGGAGCTGGCGCAGGCGGTTGCCGAAGCACAACCGCTGCTGACGGAGCTGACCTTGGAGCAGGAGCAGGCCGTGGGGCGTGACGAACGGCTGCTGCTGGTCGCGATCTGCGTGCTCAGCCAGTGGACCCTGGAGCAGATGACGGCGCATTACCGCCTGAGCGAGGCCGAAGTGATCAAGCACCTGGCGCAGCTCGACCGCGTCGGCATCATCGAGCTCAAGCCGCTGAACCGCTACCGCCTGAAGCTGGCCAAGACCTTCCGCTGGCGCGCCAACGGGCCGGTGATGCAGTACTTCCGCGAGAACGTCGTGCTGGACTATTTCAGCGGCGGCTTCGATGGCCACGGCGAAGGCGTGCTGCTGGTGCACGGCAGCATCAGCCGCGCGCTGTCGCCGCGCTTCTTCGGGCGCATGCAGCGCCTGGCGCAGGATTTCGCGCAGCAGCACCAGACCGACCAGAAGCTGGAGCCGAAGGCGCGCGAGGGCTATACCCTGCTGCTGGCGATGCGGCGCTGGGAATTCGGGGCGTTTTCGCGCCTGCGGCGCTGAGGGCGCGCTGCCGGCCCGGCCAACCGGATCGCCTGGTCTGGGAAAATGCGACGCATCGACGATCGTCCGCCTGAGACCGCATGCCGAAAACAACCTCCGCCTTCGCCACACCGGGGCGCCGCACGCCCGTCATCGGGATTGCCCTGGGCAGCGGTTCGGCCCGCGGCTGGGCCCACCTGGGCGTGCTGCGCGCGCTGGAGCAGGCCGGCATCCGGCCCGGCGTGGTCTGCGGCACCTCGATCGGCGCCCTAGTCGGCGGCGCTCACGTGCTGGGGGCGCGCGAGAAGCTGGAGCAGTGGGTGCTCGGCCTGAGCCGGCGCGACGTGGTCTCGTTCATGGACTTCAGCCTGGGCGGCGGCCTGCTGAAGGGCGAGAAGCTGATGAGCTTCCTGCGCGAACACACCAACGACCGCGAGATCGAAACCCTGGGGACCCCGTTTGCCGCCGTTGCCACCGCACTGCGCACGGGCGCCGAGGTCTGGCTGCGCCGCGGCTCGGTGGTCGATGCAGCGCGCGCCTCGATCGCCCTGCCCGGCCTGTTCACGCCGGTCTGGCACGAGGGCCGACTGCTGGTCGACGGCGGCCTGGTCAATCCGGTGCCGGTGTCACTGGTGCGCGCGTTGGGCGCCGACATCGTGATCGCGGTCGACCTGAACGCCGACCTGCTGGGCCGCCACGCGCTGCATCCGGAGCCCGAGCCAGGGCCCTCGGCCAGCGGCCGCTGGCTGCAGGTCCTGCAACAGGGCCTGGGGCTGGCGCCAGCGGCTTCGAACGGCGAATCAGGTCATCGCGAGGCGGCGCGCGAGCTGCCCTCCATGCTCGATACCCTGGCCACCAGCATCCACATCATGCAGGTGCGCATCACGCGCAGTCGCATGAGCGGCGAGCCGCCCGAGTTCAGCATCGCCCCCAGCCTGGCCCATCTGGGCATGCTCGACTTCGATCGCGCCCGCGAGGCCATCGACGCGGGCGAGGCAGCGGCCCGGGACTGCATCGAGCAACTGCGCGACAGCGGCCTGCTGGCCGCCATCAACAACGGCGCCGGGAACGGGCAGGACACGCCGCAAGCGTCCTGAGTGCCGGCCCGCCGGGCTCAGTCGAAACGGAAAGCCGAAATCGCGACCCCCAGCACCCGGTCGCTGAAATCGCGCCGCCCGGGGCTGTCACCCGCAGCACCGGCCACCACGTGCAACGGCAGCAGGTGCTCCTCGGCTCGCGGCGGATGTGCCAGCCGGCCCGCGGGAGCGCTGGCCCGGGCCCAGTCGGCCAGGCGGGCGCTGCGCTCGGCCTCGGGCAGGACCACGGTCTCGGCCAGCCAGTGATCGAACGCCTCGGACACCGGCAGCGAGCGCGGATCGCCATAGCCGCGCATGTTGTGATAGCTCATGCCGCTGCCAACGATCAGCACGCCCTCGTCGCGCAACGGCGCCAGCGCGCGGCCCAGGCGCAGGTGCTCGCCCGCGTCCAGATTCTGCAACAGGGAGAGCTGCAGCACCGGCACGTCGGCGTCCGGGAACATCAGCATCAGCGGGATGAAAACGCCGTGGTCATAACCCCGCCGGGCATCGCGCAGCGGCGCCAGGCCAGCCGCGGCCAGCAGGCCGGCAGCACGTTCGGCCAGCGCCGGTGCCCCGGGCGCGGGGTAGTCCAGTTCGTACGTATGCGGCGGAAAGCCGTAATAGTCGAACAGCATGCCGGGCCGGGCACTGGTGATCACGGCCGGCTGCGGCGTCAGCCAGTGCGCGGTTACCAGGGCGATGGCCGCGGGCCGTGCCGGCAGGCTGGCCGCGATGCCGCGCAGATAGGCTGCCGTGCGGTCCCAGGCCTGGGGCGGATCCCAGTCCATGAAAAAGCACGGGCCGGCGCCATGCGGGATGTAGAACAAGGGCATGCAGGCAGGGGCCATGGGTGTCTCCGGCAGACGACTGGATGTTCCAATCATTGTGGCCCGTCGGCGGCCTGCGGCAGAGCGCCGGCGCTTGGCCCTGCCGGCAGGCGTGATGATGGATCCGCGCTAGGCTCGCTCCAGCGGCGCCGCGGCAGGCGCCTGTTGCCAGCACGAGGAGACTTCCGATGACCGACGCCACCCACAGCCAGACACCTGTGCCCTGGGAGCGCATCGTCGCCGATGTGGCCGATGCGCTGATCTACATCGACACCCAGGGCATCATCCGCGCCTGGAATGGCGGCGCCGAAGCGCTGTTCGGCTTTTCCGCGGCCGAGGCGCTGGGCCAGAACGTGGATCTGATCATCCCCGAGCACCTGCGCGAAGCCCACTGGCGCGGCTTCAACCGCGCCATGGAGCGCGGCGCCACCAGCCGCGGCGCCGAAGTGCGTACCACGCGCGGCCTGCGCAAGGACGGGCGCAAGCTCTATGTGGACATGAGCTTCTCGGTCGTCAAGAGCACAGACGGCCAGGTGCTGGGCTCGGCCGCCATGGCGCGCGACGCCACCGAGCGCTACCTGGCCGAGCGCGCGCGCAAGGCGGCGGCGTCCGGCGGCTGAAGCAGCCGCTACAGTCGGGGCTCACCCGCCATGCCAACCGGGAGGAGCGTCACATGGGTCTGAGTCTGGTGCACAGCCGCGCCCTGATGGGGCTGGAGGCCCCCGCCGTCACGGTCGAAGTGCACCTGGCCAACGGGCTGCCGAGCTTCACCCTGGTCGGCCTGGCCGAAACCGAGGTCAAGGAAGCGCGCGAGCGCGTGCGCAGCGCCCTCATCAACAGCGGCCTGAGCTTTCCGCACAACCAGCGCATCACGGTCAACCTGGCCCCGGCCGACCTGCCCAAGGACTCGGGGCGCTTCGACCTGCCGATCGCGCTCGGCATCCTGGCGGCCAGCGGACAGATCGACGCCGCGCGCCTGGACGGCTGGGCCTTTGCCGGCGAACTTTCGCTCTCGGGCGAGCTGCGTCCGGTGCGCGGGGCACTGGCCATGGCTGCCGCGCTGCGCGGCACGCCCGAGCCACCGGCCCTGGCCCTGCCGCTGCACAGCGCGCGTGAGGCCGCACTGGCGCCGGGGATGGCGGTCTACGGCGCACGCCACCTGCTTGACGTGGTAGCGCAGTTCCTGCCCGTGCGCGACGGGCCGGCCGAAACCGAAGGCTGGATGCACATGCCGCCGGCGACGCCGCCGGCCGAGCCGGACTACCCGGACCTGGCCGACGTCAAGGGCCAGGCCAGCGCCAAGCGGGCGCTGGAAATCGCTGCCGCGGGCGGCCACTCGGTGCTGATGGTCGGACCGCCCGGCAGCGGCAAGTCGATGCTGGCGCAGCGCTTTGCCGGCCTGCTGCCGCCGATGG
>CAYRHV010000172.1:0-5290 GCA_964424045.1 uncultured Ottowia sp.
TTCAGCAGCGCGCCGTGGATGGCGACGAACAGGCCGTGCACGTGGAAGATCGGCAGCGCGTGGATCAGCACGTCGCCGGCCTGCCAGCCCCAGTAGTCCTTCAGCATCACGGCGTTCGACGCCAGGTTGCCGTGCGACAGCATGGCGCCCTTGCTGCGCCCGGTGGTGCCGCTGGTGTAGACGATGGCGGCGAGACGGTCGGCGGCGCAGGTGGCGGGCGTCTGGCGGTCGCTGCAGTGGGCGGCGCGCTCCAGCAGGCTGCCGCTGAGATCGTCGTCCAGGGTGAACACGTGGCGCGTGCCGGCCTTGAAGGCGATCTGGCTCACCCAGGGGAAATTCCGCCGCGTGCACACCACCACGGCCGGCTGCGCGTTGCCGACGAAGTATTCGATCTCGCCGCTCTGGTAGGCGGTGTTCAGCGGCAGGAACACGAAGCCGGCGCGCAGCGTGGCGAGATACAGCACCATGGCCTCGACCGACTTGTCGACCTGCACCGCCACGCGCGGCGGCATGCCAGTGGGGTCGAGCGGCAGATCCAGCGACTGCAGCAGGTTGGCCACCATGGCGCTGGCGCGATCCAGGTCGCGCCAGGAATAGACCAGGCCGCTGTCGGTCTCGACCGCCGGGCGATCGAGATCGGCGGGGAAGGCGGCGCGCAGGGTGGTGAACAGGTTGTGGTTGGCCATGGTCATCGTGGGTCGTCGTTGCAGGATCGGAAGCGTGCCGGGCGCTTGGCCAGGAAGGCCTCGATGCCCTCCCGATGCTCGGGCGAATCGGCATAGCGGTAGGCTTCGGAGACGATCGCCAGCAAGCTGGCCTCGGCGGCAGCCGGATCGGCCGGGCGGCGGGACAGGGTGCGCAGCATGCGCTTGTTCAGGCGCGCAGCCTGCGGCGCCAGCGCGGCGATGCGCTGCGCGCGTGCCAGTGCCTGCACCATCAGCGCATCGGCCGGCACGACAGTGTGCAGGAAGCCGCGCGCCAGCAGCGCGTCGGCGTCGAGCACCGCGGCTTCCAGCAGCATCTGGCGCGCAACGGCCTCGCCGGCCACGCGCAGCACCAGATCCAGCTCGCGCGGCGCCATCGGAAAGCCCAGGCGGGCGATCGGGGCGCCAAAGCGCGCGTCCGCGCCGGCCACACGAATGTCGCAGCAGCAGGCCAGCTCGATCCCGGCACCCATGCAATGGCCGCCGATGGCGGCGATCATCGGCAGGTCGCAGTCGAGCAGCGCCTGCAGGGCGCCCCAGACGTCGCGCTCGTGGAATTCGCGCAGGCCGGCCTCGTCGAAGCGAAAGGCCGGGTATTCGGCAATGTCGCCGCCGGCGCAGAAATCCGCCTCGGCGCCACGCAGCAGCACGCAGCGGACCGCCGGATCGGCCTGCAGTTCGAGAAACACCTGGCGCAGCTGGCGCCACATGGCCCGGCTCATCGCATTCAGGCGCGGCGGATTCGACAGCGTGACCACGGCCACGCCGGCACCTGCGTCGGAACGCAACACCTGCCCGTTCATGCGCGCCGCCTCCCTCCTCCGCCGGCGTTCAGCCCAGCAGGCCCTCGACCGCACTCGACACCGCCACCCGGCCCTGCGCCAGCTGCGCCCGGTAGCGATCGACGCGCCGCAGGTCGTACAGGTAGTTGACCATCAACGCCCAGGACTGGCGCATGCCCTTGGCCGACGGATCGGCCAGCCAGTTGATGCGTTCGATGCGCGCGCCGTTGCCGAGGTGGAAACGCGCCACCGGGTCCAGCAGCCGGCCATCGCCGGTCTGCTCGCGCGCCAGGTAGCACGCCGCCGCGCCCAGCAGCCAGCGCCGCCGGGCCGACTTCTCGGGCCAGTCGGCCAGGCCGTCGAACGTGGCCAGCAGCCGTTCGGCCGTGAGCTCGGGCAGGTCCAGCTCGCTGGCCAGGGCCTGGCGGGCACGTGGCGCCAGCGCCTGCAGCAGCGCTGGCGCCTGGGCCTGCAGCCAGGCGCGCAGGCCCGGGATCGGCGACAGCGTGGCGAACAGCTTGAGCTGCGGGAATTCCTGCTGCAGGGCGTCGACCACGCGCTTGATCAGTGCATCGCCGAAGCTCACGCCCCGAAGGCCGGTCTGCGTGTTGCTGATCGAGTAGAAGATGGCGCATGTGGCCTTGGCGAGGTTCGCGGCATCGGCCTCCTCGTCCAGCAGCGGCACCACGCCCGCCGCCATCTCGCGCAGCAGCGCGGCCTCGATGAAGATCAGCGGCTCGTCGCCCAGGCGCGGATGAAAGAAGCCATAGCAGCGCCGGTCCTCGTCGAGCCGGTTCTTGGCGTCGGTCCAGCTCTTGATGTCGTGTACCGCCTCGTAGCGGATCAGCTTCTCGACCAGCGAGGCCGGCGAATCCCAGCTGATGCGCCGCAGTTCCAGGAAGCCGACGTCGAACCAGGCTGAGAACAGCTCCTGCAGTTCGCCGTCGAGCGCCGCCAGGCGCTTGTCCCGGCGCAGCTGGAGCAGCAGTTCGGCGCGCAGGTCGACCAGGAAGCGCACGCCCTCGGGATAGGCGGAAAACCGCTGCAGCAGGCGCGTGCGCGGCGCCGTGAAGGCGCGGCGCAGCCGCAGCTCGGCGCGCGGCTCGTCCGCCGTGCCGCGCGCCGCCTCGTAGGCGGCATGCGCGGCCTCGATGGCCGAGACGTCGGGCGTGAAGTGCTCGCTCATCAGCAGCCAGCAGGCCTGGCGCTGTTCGGCCGTGGCATCCGCGTACCACTGGGCAAACGCGGCGGCGCGGCGCCCGCCCTCGACCTCGCTCACCGCCGGATCCAGCACGTGCTCGAGCTCGCGCAGGATGCGGCGCGCATTCCAGGCCCCGAAAGCGTCCACGCCGCGCTCGAGCATGGCGCTCAGGCGCTCGCGCATGCTGGCGCCGGGCGTCGGCCCGGCCTCTGGCGGCGCGTCCCGGGAGCTCATGTCGGCTGCCCGTCAAGGTCGTCCCGGCGGCTGGCCCAGGCCCACAGCGCGACACCGGCCACCACCATGGGCACGCACAGCCACTGGCCCATGCTCAGGCCCAGCGACAGCAGGCCGAGATAGGCATCCGGCTCACGGAAATACTCGGCAATGAAACGCAGCACGCCGTAGCCGACCAGAAAGGCACCGCTCACCTGGCCGGTCTTGCGTGGCCCGCGCGCGTACAACCACAGCAGCACGAACAGCAGCACGCCTTCCAGCAGGACCTGGTAGAGCTGCGAGGGATGGCGCGGCTGCAGCGAGCCACTTTGCGGAAACACCATGGCCCAGGGCAGCTCCGGCGAAGCGAAGCGCCCCCACAGCTCGCCATTGACGAAATTGCCGATGCGCCCCGAGGCCAGGCCCAGCGGCACGCAGGGCGCGATCAGGTCGGTCACTTCGAGCCAGGGCCGGCGTCGGCGCCAGGCCCACAGGATCACGGCCCCGATCACGCCCAGCATGCCGCCGTGAAAGCTCATGCCACCCTGCCAGACGGCAAGGATTTCCAGCGGGTGGGCCGCGTAGTAGTCCGGCTTGTAGAACAGGCTGTAGCCCAGGCGACCGCCGACGATCACGCCCAGCACGCCCCAGAACAGCAGGTCCTCGATGTCGCGCCGGCTCCAGGGCGCCGGCTGGCTGACGTGCGCAAAGGCGGGATGGCGCAGCCGGCGCGTGGCCAGGAAGTAGAACAGGGCAAAGGCCACCAGGTAGGAAATGCCGTACCAGTGGATCGCCAGCGGCCCCAGGTGCACGGCGATCGGGTCGAACTGCGGATGCATCAGCATGAGGGGATTGTGCATCGCACGCCGACCAGAACGCCGGCTGGCAGCAGGGTCGAAGACGCATGTCGCATACTTGTCCCTTTCGTCTCACTCCAATCGAAGCACAACCATGGCCGAAGACCAGTCCGACCTGCCCCTGAACCGCCGCAGCGCCCACATCACGCAGGGCAAGGCGCGCGCTGCCAACCGCTCCATGTTCTACGGCATGGGCTACACCGAGGGCGACTTCAGCAAGCCGATGATCGGTGTCGCCAACGGCCACAGCACCATCACGCCCTGCAACGCCGGCCTGCAGCCGCTGGCGGACGCGGCCGTCGAGGGCATCCACGAGTCCGGCGGCAACGCGCAGATGTTCGGCACGCCCACGATCTCCGACGGCATGGCCATGGGCACCGAGGGCATGAAGTATTCGCTGGTCAGCCGCGAGGTCATCAGCGACTGCGTCGAGACCTGCGTGCAGGGCCAGTGGATGGACGGCTGCGTCGTCATCGGCGGCTGCGACAAGAACATGCCCGGCGGCATGATGGGCATGCTGCGCGCCAACGTGCCCAGCATCTACGTCTACGGCGGCACCATCCTGCCTGGCTGCCTGCACGGCTGCGACCTGAACATCGTCAGCGTGTTCGAGGCCGTGGGCGCCAACGCGGCGCACAAGATCAGCGACAAGGAACTCAAGGACATCGAGCAGCACGCCATCCCCGGCAGCGGCTCGTGCGGCGGCATGTACACCGCCAACACCATGAGCAGCGCCTTCGAGGCCATGGGCATGAGCCTGCCCTACTCCTCCACCATGGCCAACGTGCACGAGGAGAAGGTGGCTTCGGCGCGGGAATCGGCCAAGGTGCTGGTCGAGGCCATCCGCAAGGACCTCAAGCCGCGCGACATCGTCACGCGCAAGTCGATCGAGAACGCCGTGGCCGTGATCATGGCCGTCGGCGGCTCGACCAACGCCGTGCTGCACTTCCTGGCGATCGCCCATGCGGCGGGCGTGGAGTGGACCATCGACGACTTCGAGCGCATCCGCAAGAAGGTGCCGGTGTTCTGCGACCTCAAGCCCAGCGGCAAGTACATGGCGGTGGACCTGCACCGCGCCGGCGGCATTCCGCAGGTGATGAAGATGCTGCTGAACGCCGGCCTGCTGCACGGCGACTGCATCACCATCACCGGCAAGACGATTGCCGAGACGCTCGCGGACGTGCCCGACCAGCCACGCGCCGACCAGGACGTGATTCGACCGATCGACCAGCCGCTCTACGAGCAGGGTCACCTGGCCATCCTCCGGGGCAACCTGAGCACCGAGGGTTGCGTGGCCAAGATCACCGGCCTGAAGAACCCGGTCATCACCGGCCCGGCGCGCGTGTTCGACGACGAGCAGTCGGCGCTGGAAGCCATCCTGGCCGGCAGGATCAAGGCCGGCGACGTGATGGTGCTGCGCTACCTGGGCCCGAAGGGGGGCCCCGGCATGCCCGAGATGCTGGCGCCGACCAGCGCCCTGGTCGGCGAGGGCCTGGGCGAGAGCGTCGGCCTGATCACCGACGGGCGCTTCTC
>CAYRHV010000173.1:0-5269 GCA_964424045.1 uncultured Ottowia sp.
GTGCCCTCGTCGCGCCATTCGAAGTCGTTGGTCGCGGCGAGCAGCTTGCTGAGCGTGGCGTAGCCGTAGTTGCGGGCGTCGAAGCTGGCCTTGTTGCTGATCTGGGTGCCGACGGCGCCGACCTGGGCCCAGCCCGATTCGTCCTGCATGGCGTTGACGGCGTCGCGCAGCAGGTTCATCAGCGCCGCGTCCTGGCGCAGCTGGGCCGTGGGCACGCGCACGCGCTGGCCGGGCCGCGCGGTGTCGGCGGCGGGCCGAGTCGCACGACCGCTGGGGGGCGCGGCGTCGGCTTCTTCGCTGGTGGCGACGACGGGCACGCCGCTGCTGTCGGATTCCCCTTCGGCGTGCGCCTCGGCCAGCGCCTCCAGGTAGAGGAAGCGCGAGCAGGCGTTGACGAAGGGTTTGGGCGTCTTCTCGGCGCCGAAGCCGAACACCGCCGCGCCCTTGGCGCGCAGGTGCATCACCAGCGGCGTGAAGTCGGCGTCCGAGGAGACGATGCCGAAGGCGTCGGGGCGCTCGGTGTAGAGCAGCTCCAGCGCGTCCACGGTCATCGCCATGTCGCTGGCGTTCTTGCGCTTGGAGTAGTCGAACTGCTGGATCGGCTGGATGGCGAAGTCGAGCAGGCGTTCCTGCCAGCCCTTGAGCGCCGGCTTGGTCCAGTTGCCGTAGGCGCGGCGGATGTTGATCACGCCCAGCGTCGAGAGCTCGGTCAGGATCTCGTCGATCAGGGCGGCGGGCGCGTTGTCGGCGTCGATCAACAGCGCCATGCGCCAGGGCTTGGGTTGGGGTTCGGTCATGGGGTTTGAACCTGAATCCGGCAGTTGACCGCGGCTCAGGCCGCGAGTTTCCAGTCGAGTGGCTCGCCGCCGGCCAGCGGCTTCAGTTCGGCCTCGCCGAACGGCACGCTCACGGGAGGCGTCCAGCGCTCGCGCTTGAGGGTGACGGTGCCGCGGTTGCGCGGCAGGCCGTAGAAGTCGGGGCCGTGGAAGCTGGCAAAGCCCTCCAGCTTGTCGAGCGCGCCGGCGGCGTCGAAGGCGGTGGCGTAGAGCTCGGTGGCGGCGTGCGCGGTGTAGCAGCCGGCGCAGCCGCTGGCGTGCTCCTTCAGGTGTGCCGGGTGCGGTGCGCTGTCGGTGCCGAGGAAGAAGCGCGGACTGCCGCTGGTGGCGGCCTGCACCAGCGCCTGGCGGTGCTGCTCGCGCTTGAGCACTGGCAGGCAGTAGTAGTGCGGGCGGATGCCGCCCTTGAAGATGGCGTTGCGGTTGTAGAGCAGGTGGTGCGCGGTGATGGTGGCGCCCAGGTGCTCGTCCGCCTCGGCCACGTATTGCGCCGCCTCGCGCGTGGTGATGTGCTCGAACACGATCTTCAGCCCGGGCAGGTCGCGTCGCAGCGGCGCCAGCACGCGCTCGATGAAGACGGCCTCGCGGTCGAACAGGTCGATCCCGGGGTCGGTCACCTCGCCGTGCACCAGCAGCTTCAGGCCGGCGCGCTGCATCGCCTCCAGCGTCCTGTAGGTCTTGCGCACGTCGGTGACGCCGGCGTCGCTGTTGGTGGTGGCGCCGGCCGGGTAGAGCTTGAGCGCAGGGATGCCGGCATCGCGGGCGCGCGCGATCTCGTCCGGCGGCGTGTTGTCGGTCAGGTAGAGCGTCATCAACGGCTCGAAGACCGCGCCCGGTGGCAGCGCCTGCAGGATGCGCGCCTTGTAGGCGCGCGCCTGTGCCGTGGTGGTCACCGGCGGCACCAGGTTCGGCATGATGATGGCGCGCCCGAACTGGGCCGCGCTGTGCGGCACCACGGCGGCCAGCGCGGCGCCATCGCGCACGTGCAGGTGCCAGTCGTCGGGGCGGGTGATGACCAGGGTGTCGGGGTTCGGGGCGGGCTTGGGCATGGGCGCGATTCTCGCATCCGGGCGCGCATGCCCACGCCGCGGGCAGGGCAAGCCCGGGGACGGCAGGCGCGGGCGATGCCCTATATTCAGGCCACCACCGACTCACCCTCTCCTCGTGGCATCCGTCATCCTCGAACACGTTGGCAAGCGCTGGGGCGACGCCGTGGCCCTGGAAGATGTCAACCTGCACATTGCATCGGGCAGCTTCTGCGTGCTGCTGGGGCCTTCGGGCTGCGGCAAGTCGACCACGCTGCGCATCATCGCCGGCCTGGAGGTGCCCAGCAGCGGCACGGTGCGCATCGGCGAGCGCGAGGTGACGGCGCTGCCGCCGTCGCAGCGCGGCATCTCGATGGTGTTCCAGAACTACGCGCTGTTCCCGCACCTGACGGTGGCCGACAACATCTGCTTCGGCCTGCAGGTGCGGCGCCTGCCGGCGGCCGAGCGCGCGCGGCGCCTGGCCGAGACGGCCGAGCTGCTGGGCCTGACGGCGCTGCTGGAGCGCCGGCCGAGCCAGCTGTCGGGCGGCCAGCAGCAGCGCGTGGCGCTGGGGCGCGCCCTGGTGTCGCAGGCCGGCGTGTGCCTGATGGACGAGCCGCTGTCGAACCTCGACGCCCAGCTGCGTCAGGAGATGCGGCGCGAGCTGCGCGAGCTGCAGCGCCAGCTCGGGCTGACGGTGATCTACGTCACGCACGACCAGGCCGAGGCCATGAGCATGGCCGACCAGGTGGTGTTGCTGAGCCGCGGCCGCGTCGAGCAGGCCGCCAGCGCGCAGGCGCTGTATGCCGAGCCGGCGACCACCTTTGCCGCGCGCTTCATCGGCACGCCGCCGATGAACCTGCTGGCGCTGGAGCAGGGCGCCATCGCCGGCAGCGAGATCGCGCTGCCGCTGCCGTCCGAGGCCGCCTGGCTGGGCGTGCGTCCGGAGGCGGTGCGGCTGGCGCGCCCGGGCCAGACCAACACCCTGCCGGCGACGGTGGCCGGCACCGAATACCTGGGTGCCGACCGCGTGGTGCGCTGCGCCGTCGGCAGCCGGCAGCACCTGCTGGTGCGCGCCGACGGCCGGCTGGCGCTGGAGCCCGGCCAGGCGGTCGGCCTCTACTGGGACGTCGGCGAAACCCACGCCTTCGACGCCGCCGAGCGGCGCCTGACCCTGAATCCCCAACCCTGATCCGGAGGACAAGAAGATGCGGAGACAAACCTTTCTGCGGCGCGCGGCGACCGCCCTGCTGGCCACCACGGCCGGCGCCTGGCTGGCCATGGGCCCGGCCCAGGCCCAGGCGCCGGTGGAGGTGTCGTTCTATTACCCGGTGGCTGTCGGCGGGCCGATCGCCAAGGTGATGGACGATTTTGCCGCCGGCTTCATGCAGGAGAACCCCGGCATCAAGGTGACGCCGATCTATGCCGGCACCTACCAGGAAACCATCGTCAAGGCACTCACGGCGCACCGCTCGGGCACGCCGCCAGTGACCTCGGTGCTGCTGTCGACCGACATGTTCACCCTGATCGACGAGGACGCCATCGTGCCGATGGACGGCTTTGCGAAGACGGCCGAGGACAAGGCCTGGATGGACGGCTTCTACCCGGCCTTCATGCTCAACAGCCGCACCGACGGCAAGACCTGGGGCATTCCGTTCCAGCGCTCCACCGTGGTGATGTACTGGAACAAGGAGGCCTTCAAGGAGGCGGGCCTGGACCCGGAGCAGCCGCCCACCACCTGGGCCGAGCTGCGCGAGATGGCCGGCAAGCTGACGAAGAAGGACGCCAGCGGCAAGACGACGCAGTACGGGGTGCAGATCCCGTCCAGCGGCTTTCCGTACTGGCTGTTCCAGACGCTCACCACCACCAACGACGTGATCCTGGCCAACGAGGCCGGCAACCAGGTGACGTTTGATGACCCGCGCGTGGCCGAGGCGCTGCAATACTGGGTCGACCTGGGCAAGGCCGGGGTGCACCCGACCGGCGTGGTGGAGTGGGGCACGACGCCGAAGGACTTCTTCGAGAAGAAGGCCGCCATCATCTACACCACCACCGGCAACCTGACCAACATCCGCAAGAACGCCGGGTTCCCGTTCGGCGTGGCGATGATCCCGGCCAACAAGCGCAAGGGCTCGCCCACCGGCGGCGGCAACTTCTACGTCTTCAAGAAGGCGACGCCCGAGCAGCAGGAGGCGGCGTTCAAGTTCATCCAGTGGATCACCCAGCCCGAGCGCGCGGCGCAGTGGAGCATCGACACCGGCTACGTGGCGATCTCGCCGGCAGCGTATGAGACCCAGCTGCTGAAGGACTACGCGGCCGACTTCCCGCCGGCGCTGGTGGCGCGCGACCAGCTGCCGTTCTCGGTGGCCGAGTTCTCCACGCACGAAAACCAGCGCGTCACCAAGACCCTGAACGATGCCCTGCAGGCCGCGCTCACCGGCAGCAAGGAACCGGCCAAGGCGCTGAAGGACGCGCAGGGCGAGGCGGATCGGATCCTGCGACGCTACAAATAAGAGAGTAAACGCCGACGCCGCGACCGCGGCGTCAGGCGCCGACGTGCAGCTGCTCGGGCCACAGGTAGAGCAGGCCCAGCGTCATCACCACGTAGCGGCCGAACTTGCCGACCGCCATCCAGGCCGTGCAGGGCAGGAGCGGCAGGCGCAGCCAGCCGGCGACCGCGCACAGCGGGTCGCCGATGACCGGCAGGAAGGACAGCAGGCAGGCGCGCGGGCCGATGCGCCGCAGCCAGTCGAGCGCGCGCAGGTGCGTGGGCGAATCGCGCCAGCGGTCCACCACGCGATGCGCGCCCAGGCCCATCCACCAGGTCACCATGCCGCCCAGGGTGTTGCCGACGGTGGCCACCAGGATCGTCGGCCACAGCAGCCCGGGACTGAGCTTGACCAGGCCGAACACCGCCGGCTCCGAGCCCATCGGCAGCAGGGTGGCCGAGACGAAGGCGACCACGAACACGGTCGACAGACCGTATTCGGGCAGCGCCAGCGCCGCCAGGACCGTGTTCAGCCAGGTTTCCATGCAGGCGCGAGTGTATGCACTTGTGATCGACGGCGCCGGATTTCGATTGCTGAAACATTGGGCAGCTAGAATTCGCTTCTCCAGTCGCGCGTCCCCGGTTCCGTCCTGCCGCCGCTGCGCTTGCACCATGCAGATCGGTTCCCACGTTCTTCCCAACGCCTTGTTCGTTGCCCCCATGGCCGGGGTGACGGATCGGCCGTTTCGCCGGCTGTGCCGCGCCTTCGGCGCCGGCCACGCGGTGAGCGAGATGGTGACCTCGCGCCGCGAGCTGTGGGATTCGCTGAAAACCTCGCGCCGCGCCGACCACCGCGGCGAGCCGGGGCCGATCGCGGTGCAGATCGCCGGCACCGACGCCGCCATGATGGCCGAGGCGGC
>CAYRHV010000174.1:0-5266 GCA_964424045.1 uncultured Ottowia sp.
TCAGCGGCACGGCGATGGCGCCGGCATACATCACCAGCACGTGTTGCAGGCCCAGGGCCGTGACCTTGCCCAGTGGCAATCTTTCGTCGACCGGATGGATGCCGGCCAGAGTCGCTTCGCTCATTTTGTCTCCTGTATATAGGAACGCGCACACGAGCACCGTCGCAGGATGCGCAAGGCGCAAGCATAGGGCGAATCCGGATTTCGTAAAACCCGGACAATCGCATAATTCAATCGAAAATGCCGATCAAATCTTCCCTGCCCGAGTTGCGCGTGTTCCTCGCGCTGGCCGAAAGCGGCCACTTCACGCGCGCTGCCGAGCGCCTGGGGATGTCGCAATCCACGCTCAGTGCCACGCTGGCGAAGCTCGAACGCCTGCTGGGCACGCGCCTGTTCGACCGGCACACGCGCGCCTGCCGGCTGACGGAGGCGGGTGCGGTCCTGCTGCCGGCCGCGCACCGCCTGGTGGCGGACTGGGAGCAGTGGGTGGCGGATGCCCGCGACTTTGCGCACCTCTCGCGCGGCCGGGTCAGCGTGGCGGCACCGAATGCCCAGTGCGCCATGCTGCTGCCGGTGGTGATGCGCCGTTTCCAGGAGAGTTACCCCGGCGTGCGCGTGCTGCTGCACGACGTGCCCGAGAACGAGGTGCACGCCCTGGTGCGCAGTGGTGCGGCGGACCTGGGCATTGCCACGCAGACCGACGTGCGCACGGACCTGATCGCCAGCGACCTCTACGCGGACGAGTTTGTCGTCGTGCTGCGCGATGACCATGCGCTGGCGCGCAAGCGGCGCCTGGAATGGGAAGACCTGGTGCTCGAATCGGTGATCGGCTACCTGCCCGGCAACCCGGTGCGGCGCCTGCTGGAAGACCACCTGGCGACGCTCGGCGTGCATTTGCGCTACACGCACGAGATCGCCTTGCCCTGGACCATGATGGGGCTCGCCGCCGAGGGCATCGGCGTGGCCATCGTCACGCGCACGCTGCAGCCGCTGGCGCGCTGGCACCACCTGGTGCTGCGCCCGATCGGGCGGCCGCCGCTGTCGCGCATGCTGACGCTGTTTCGTCCGCCCGGTGGATCGCCGTCGCCGGCGGCCTCGGCGTTTCGCGACGTGCTGCTGCAGGTCACCGGCGCGATCGCGTGAGCCACGCCGGGCGCCTGCCCGGCGGCCTGGCGGCCAGGAGTGTGGGCAGCAGAAGGTGTGCCGCCCAGGCTCCTGGGGCGATCGGTGGCCGTGCGTTGCCGTGTTGCGCCGTTCGCGGATACACAAACGCCTGCCGTGCCTGTTCAGGCGGGCGGCAGGCGTCGAGGGTCGGCTGCGCGGCTGGCGCGAGGCTCAGGCCAGCAGGTCGGCCAGGGTGCGCGCCACGACCTTGGTGGCGCGGCGCAGGTCTTCCAGGTCAACGCGCTCGTCATTGCGCTTGGCGTGGCTTTCCAGCACGGTGCGCGGACCGGCACCGTAGATCACGCCCGGGATGCCGCGCTCCGCGTAGAGGCGCACGTCCGTGTAGAGGGGCGTGCCGACGGCGGGTGGCCTGGCACCGAAGACGGCCTCGCCGTGCTTCTGGATCGCGTCGACCAGCGGCGCGTTGCCGGGCAGCGGCGTCATCGCGTTGGCCAGCAGGAGGCGCCGGATGTCGGTGCGCACCGCGTCGTCGCCGCTCACGCCGCGCTGGCGGTTGAAGTCGGCCGTGGCCTGCTCGATCACCTGGCGAATGTGGGCCTCGACTTCAGCCGGGTTTTCTTCCGGGATCATGCGACGGTCGATCTTGAGCACCACCTTGCCGGGAACGACGTTGGTGTTGGTGCCGCCCTCGATCTGGCCGATGTTCAGGTAGGGGTGCGTGATGCCCGGCATCTTGGACGTGACCTGCTTGTAGGCGACGTTCTCGGCGTAGAGGGCATTCATGATGGTGGTCGCCGCGTGCAGGGCGTCGACGCCGGTGTCGGGCACGGCGGCATGCGCCATCCGGCCCTGTACCGTGATTTCCATCTGCAGGCAGCCGTTGTGCCCGACCACGACCTCGTAGCTGAAGCCGGCGGCGATCATCAGGTCGGGTTTCGTCAGGCCCTGCTGCAGCAGCCAGCCTGGGCCCAGGATGCCGCCGAACTCCTCGTCATAGGTGTAGTGCAGTTCGATGTTGCCCTTGGTGGGCTTGTCAACCGCCTCCAGTGCGCGCACGGCGAAGGTGAAGGTGGAGAAGTCGCTCTTGCTCACCGCCGAGGCGCGGCCGTAGAGCTTGCCGTCCTCGATCTCGGCGCCATAGGGGTCGTGTGTCCAGCCCTCGCCCGGCGGCACCACGTCGCCGTGGGCGTTCAGCGCCACCGTGCGACCGCCGTCGCCGTAGGGGCGACGCACGATCAGGTTGGTGATGCTCTGCATGCCGTAGTCGCGCACCTCCTGCTCGGGCACCGGGTGCTTCTCGGCCTCGAAGCCCCAGGCCGAGATCAGCTCGGCCGTCTTCTCGGCGTGCGGTGCGTTGTTGCCGGGCGGCGTGTCGGTGGGGATGCGCACCAGCTTCTGCAGGAACTCGACCTGTTCGTCGAAGTGCTGGTCGATCCAGGCGTCGAGTTGGGCGTAGGTTTCGGAATTGGCCATGTCGGTTCTTCTGTCTCGGATAGGGCGGGGCGCGCGCGGCTCGGCAGTCGTGCCGCGCGCGTCCGGGCCGGGTTTATCGGGAGGCGTCCTGGGCCATGCTGTCGAGCACGTGCAGCATGGCATGTACCGCCAGGTCCAGGTCGTCGGCGGTGCTGGACTCCAGCGGGTTGTGGCTGATGCCGGCGTTCTCGCCGCGCACGAACAGCATGGCCTGCGGCATGACTTCGTGCAGCTTCATGGCGTCGTGGCCGGCGCCCGAGGGCATGCGGTAGACCGGCAGGCCAAGCGCCTCGACGGCATCTTCCCAGCGCTTCTGCAGTGCCGGGTCCGAGGGTGCGGCCGAGGCACGCATGGCTTCCTCGATCGTCACGCGCACGCCGCGCTGCTCGGCAATCGCCTCGGCCCGGGCGAGCACGTCGTTGACCACGCCGTCGCGCTGCTCGTTGCTCGGGGCGCGGATGTCGAGGCTGAAGTTGCAGCGTCCCGGCACCACGTTGACCGAGCCGTTGGGCACCTGCAGCATGCCCATGGTCGCCACCGAGTCGCCATCCTTGGCCGCGCGCTGCTCGGCGTAGAGCGCCAGTTCGGCGGCGGCGCAGGCGGCGTCGCGCCGGCGGTCCATCGGCGTCGTGCCGGCGTGGCTGGCCTGGCCGATGTACTCACCCTGGTAGCGGGCGCTGCCGTTGATCGAGGTGACCACCGCGAGCGGCAGATTCATCTCGTTCATGACCGGGCCCTGCTCGATGTGGACCTCGATGTGGCCCAGGTAGTCGGCCGGGTTGCGCTTGATCTTCGGGATGTCGTCGATGTTCAGGCCGGCGTGCTCGATGGCTTCGCGCATGGTGATGCCGTCGGCGTCCTTCTGGTCCAGCCACTCGGCCTTGAAGTCGCCCACCAGGGCGCCCGAACCGATGAAGGTGGCCTTGTAGCGCTGGCCTTCTTCCTCGGCAAAGCCGACCACCTCGAAGTCGAACGGCAGGCGCCGGCCGGCGCGCGCGAGCTCGCGCACGCAGGCGATCGGCACGAACACGCCGACGCGCCCGTCGTACTTGCCGCCGTTGCGCACGGTGTCGAAGTGGCTGCCGGTGAGCAGGGTCTTGGGACTCTTGACCGCCGGATCGGCCCTGTAGCGACCGACCACGTTGCCGACGGCGTCGACGTGCACCTCGTCGAAGCCCGATTCGCGCATGGTCTTGCTGATGTACTCCCGGCAGGCGCGGTGGGCCTCGGTCAGGTAGGTCACCGTGAGCTGGCCGAGTTCGGCGTAGCCGGGGTCGGTGTACTGTGCCAGCTCCTCGTGCCAGTCCCAGACCAGGTCGCCCAGCGCCGGTGCCGCGTCGAACTTGTCGGCCAGGCGGATCTCGACGATGCGGTTGATCTGGCGCAGTGCCTCGGCACGCTCGAAGTCGGGATGGTTCATCAGGCGGCGTTCCATCGTCGCGATGATCTGGTCCTTGTTCATGCCGGTGCCGCGCGGCCCGCGCACGCAGTGCACGAACGGAAAGCCGAACTTCTGGCTGTAGTCGGCGTTGAGCTGGCGGATCTTTGCCAGCTCCTCGGGCGTGCATGCCGTCAGCCCGGCCTTGTTCTGCTCGTGGGTGGACTCGGCGGTGAGCGTCTTGCTCTCCATCGCCTTGCCCGCCAGCTCCGGGTGGGCACGCACCAGGGCCAGCTGGGCCTCGGTGCTGCCGTTGGCCAGGGCCTGCGCCAGGGCCTGCTTCAGGTGCGCCAGGGAGCGGAATGGCCGCGCCTTGAGCGCCTCTGCCGCGATCCAGGGGGTGTGCTCGTACAGGCCGTCAAGCATCTGCTGCGCCTGGGCGTCGGTGGCCTGGTTGAGTTCGTCCAGGGTGTAGGCCATGCCTTCTGTCTCCTCGGTGGTTCCTGTTGCTCAGTTCGCCGGATGGTTGGCGATCCAGTGGCGCGCGATGTCGACGCGACGGCAGACCCAGACGTCCTCGTGTTTGGCGATGTGGTCCAGGAAGCGGCGCAGCGCCGTGAAGCGGCCGGGGCGTCCCACCATGCGGCAGTGCAGGCCGATGTTCATCATCTTCGGACGGTCCAGGCCCTTGGGATCGCCTTCGGCGTACAGCGTGTCGAAGGTGTCGCGCATGTAGCGGAAGAACGGCTCGGCGTCGCTGTAGCCCTGCGGCAGGCCGAAGCGCATGTCGTTGCAGTCCAGCGTGTAGGGCACGACCAGGTGGTTGACGTCGCTGCCGTCGGTCTTCTTCACCTTCATCCAGAAGGGCAGGTCGTCGCCGTAATAGTCGGCGTCGTAGAGCAGGCGGCCGTCATCGACCACCAGGCGGCGCGTGTTGGGGCTGTCGCGGCCGGTGTACCAGCCGACCGGCCGCTCGCCGGTGATGTTCTCGATGATGTCCAGGGCCTCGTTCATGTACTGGCGTTCCTGCGCCTCGTCCATGTCCTGGTAGTGGATCCACTTGAGGGCGTGGCAGGCGATCTCGTGGCCGCCGTCCTTGAACGCCTTGGCCATCTCGGGGTAGCGCTGCAGGGCGGTGGAAACGCAGAAGATGGTGAGCGGCAGGCCGCGTTGCTTGAACTCGCGCAGCACGCGCCAGACACCGGCGCGCGAGCCATATTCGTAGATCGTCTCCATGCTCAGGTGGCGCTCCGGATAGGACGCCGGGTTGAACAGCTCGGAGAGGAAGGT
>CAYRHV010000175.1:0-5264 GCA_964424045.1 uncultured Ottowia sp.
CGCGGCCGGGGCGGCAGCAGCCGCGGGCGCGGGCGCCGGGGCGGCCGCTGCCGGCGCGGCAGCCGGAGCCGGCGCTGCCGCGCCCGCCACGGCGTCGGTGTCGATGCGCGCCAGCAGCTGCTCGGCCACCACGGTCGCGCCGTCGGGCTCGACGATCTCGGTCAGCACGCCGGCGCTGGGGGCCGGCACTTCCAGCACCACCTTGTCGGTCTCGACCTCGATCAGGATCTCGTCGACCTTGACCGCCTCGCCGGGCTTTTTCTTCCATTCCAGCAGCGTCGCCTCGGCGATGGACTCGGACAGCTGGGGCACCTTGACTTCAACGATCGCCATTTTTCGTCTTTCCTGGTTCGATTCGGTTCTCTTCAACACGACCGGCGCCGCCGGCCGACCGGGTGGTTCACTTGCTCAGCACGTAGCCCTTGAGGCGGCCGAAGGCCGCGCTCACCAGCGCCTTCTGCTGCTCCTGGTGCAGATGCGCGTAGCCCACCGCGGGCGAGGCCGAAGCCGCGCGTCCCGCATAGCCGAGCCGCTGGCCCGCCAGCATGTTCTCGTGGATGTAGTGCTGCACGTAGAACCAGGCGCCCTGGTTCTGGGGCTCGTCCTGGCACCAGATGATCTCGGTCGCGTTCGGGTATTTCTTCAGCTCGGCGGCAAAGGCCTTGTGCGGGAAGGGGTAGAGCTGCTCGACGCGAACGATGGCCACGTCGCTCGTGCCCTTTTCCTCGCGCCGCGCCACCAGGTCGTAGTAGACCTTGCCGGAGCAGGCGATGACACGCTTGACCTTGTCGGCCTTGAGCCCGCCCTCGTCGCCGATCAGGGTCTGGAAGCCGCCGCTGGTGAATTCGCTCACCGGCGAGGTCGCCTGCTTGGCACGCAGCAGGCTCTTGGGTGTCAGGATCACCAGCGGCTTGCGCAGCGGCCGCACCATCTGGCGCCGCAGTACGTGGAAGATCTGGCTCGCCGTGGTCGGCTGCACGATCTGCATGTTGGTGTCGGCGGCCAGCTGCATGAAGCGCTCCAGGCGCGCCGACGAGTGCTCGGGGCCCTGGCCCTCGTAGCCGTGCGGCAGCATCAGCGTGAGGCCGTTGACGCGGCCCCACTTGACCTCGCCCGAGGCGATGAACTGGTCGATCAGCACCTGGGCGCCGTTGGCGAAGTCGCCGAACTGCGCCTCCCAGATCACCAGGGTGTTCGGGTCGTTGGAGGCGTAGCCGTATTCGAAGCCGAGCACCGCCTCCTCAGACAGGATCGAATCGATGACCGTGAACGGCGCCTGGCCTTCGGTCACGTTCTGCAGCGGGATGTAGACGCCCTCGTCCCATTTCTCGCGCTTCTGGTCGTGCAGCACGGAGTGACGGTGGCCGAAGGTGCCGCGTCCGCAGTCCTCGCCGGACAGGCGCACCGGGTAGCCGCTGGCCACCAGCGAGGCGAAGGCCATGTGCTCGCCCATGCCCCAGTCGACGTTCATTTCGCCGCGCCCCATGGCGGCGCGATGCTCCAGCACGTGCTTGACCAGGTTGTGCAGCGTGAAGCCCTCGGGCAGCGTCGTGATGCGCTCGGCCAGCCGCTTCCACTCGGCCAGTGGAATGGCGGTGTCGGCGTTGTCGGTCCACTTGGCGCTCAGGTAGGGCGACCAGTCGACCGCATACTTGCTCTTGAAGTTGGTCAGCACCGGGTCCACCGTCAGGCGCCCGGCGTCCATGGCGGCGCGGTATTCGGCCACCATCTGGTCCGGCCCGTCGGCCGCCAGCACGCCCTGGGCCACCAGCTTGTCGCCGTAAAGCTTGCGCGTGCCCGGATGCTGGGCGATCTTGCGATACATCAGCGGCTGCGTCAGCATCGGCGTGTCCTGCTCGTTGTGGCCGAGCTTGCGGAAGCACACGATGTCGACCACCACGTCCTGGTTGAACTGCTGGCGATATTCCAGCGCCAGCTGGATGCACAGCACCACCGCCTCGGGATCATCGCCATTGACGTGCAGCACCGGCGCCTCGACCATCTTCACGACGTCGGTGCAGTAGAGCGAGGAGCGCGTGTCGCGCGGATCGCTGGTGGTAAAGCCGATCTGGTTGTTGATGACGATGTGCACCGTGCCGCCGGTGTAGTAGCCGCGCGTCTGCGCCAGCGCCAGCGTCTCCATCACCACGCCCTGGCCGGCAAACGAGGCATCGCCGTGCACCAGCACCGGCAGCACGGTGGCGCCCTCGTGATCGCCGCGGCGGTCCAGGCGGGCACGCACGCTGCCTTCGATCACCGGGTTCACGATCTCCAGGTGCGAGGGGTTGAAGGCCAGCGTCAGGTGCATCGGGCCGCCGGGCGTGCCGACGTCGGAGCTGAAGCCCAGGTGGTACTTGACGTCGCCCGAGGGCAGGTCCTCGGGCGCCGTGTGCTCGAACTCGGCAAACAGCATCGAGGGCATCTTGCCCAGGGTGTTGACCAGCACGTTCAGTCGTCCGCGGTGCGCCATGCCGATCACGAGCTCCTGCACGCCGGCCGTGCCACCCTGCCGGATCAGCTCGTCCATGGCGACGATGAAGCTCTCGCCGCCTTCCAGCGAGAAGCGCTTCTGGCCGACGTACTTGGTGTGCAGGAAGCGCTCCAGGCCTTCGGCCGCCGTGAGGCGTTCGAGCACCGCCTTCTTGCGCTCGGCATCGAGCTGCGGATTGGCGCGCACGCGCTCCAGGCGCTCCTGCCACCAGCGCTTCTGCACCTGATCGGTGGCATACATGAACTCGGCGCCGATGGTGCCGCAATAGGTTTCGTGCAGCGCGTTCAGCAGTTCGCGCAGCGTCATGCTCTCCTTGCCGAAGAAGGTGTTGCTGGTGTTGAACACCGTCTCCATGTCGGCGTCGGAGAAGCCGTAGAAGGACAGCTCCAGTTCGGGAATGTCGGGCCGCTCGGCGCGCTTGAGGGGATCCAGCTCGGCCCAGCGCACGCCGACGTTGCGGTAGGCGGCAATCAGCTGCTGCACCGCGGTGTGCTTGCGCCCCAGCTCCGAGTCGCCATCGAGGGCCGCCGCGCGCGCGCCGCCCTGGCGGGCCAGTTCGGCAAAGGCGTTGATCACCGGCAGGTGCGGCACGTCGCGCGCGCTGCTGCCGTCGGCAGCCGGCACGTGCTGCAGGGCGTCGAAGTAGTCGCGCCAGGAATCGGGCACGCTGCCCGGGTTGGCGAGGTAGTTCTCGTACATCTCCTCGACGTAGGGCGCGTTGCCGCCGAAGAGATAGCTGTTGCCCTCGAAGGCCTGGTAAATCGACTGGATGTCACTCATGCTGCGCACACCTTTCGTGCCCCTGCAGGGCACTCAAGCTGGTAATGAACCTTCCGCGTCACGGCTGAACCGGTTGGCGGACGCGACTGGCAGGGAAGGGCCGGATTTCGCTCGGGCTCCATTGTGCCACCGCGCCGGCCCGAACGGGGGCTTTCAGGTCCGGGCGTGTGGATAGCCCAGGCTCTTGAGGGCGCCGGCGATCTCCGGCAGCACGGTGTCGTCCTCGATCGTGGCCGGCACGCGCGGCGCGTCGCCGTCGGCCATGCTGCGAATCGTCACCCGCAGCACCTTGCCCGAGCGCGTCTTGGGCAGCCGGGGAACCACCTGCACGCTCTTGAAGTCGGCCACCGCACCGAGTTCGGCACGCACCCGTGCCACCAGGTCGGCGCAGATCTCGTCCTCCGTGTGCGTCACGCCGGACTTCAGCACCACCAGGCCCAGCGGCACCTGCCCCTTCAGGACATCGTGCACGCCGACCACCGCGGCCTCGGCGACGTCCGGGTGCGCGGCCAGGATCTCCTCCATCTGCCCGGTCGACAGTCGATGCCCCGAGACGTTGATGATGTCGTCGATGCGAGACATGACCCAGCCATAGCCATCGGGATCGATGTAGCCGGCGTCGCCCGAGAGGTAGTAGCCCGGAAACCGCGACAGGTAGGTGGCCTCGAAGCCGGCCTCGTCGTTCCACAGCGTGTAGAGCGTGCCCGGCGGCAGCGGCAGCTTGATCACCAGGCTGCCGATCTCGCCTGCCGGTTGCTGGTTTCCGTCCTCGTCCAGGATCTGGACGTTGTAGCCGGGCACCGGCCTGGTGGCCGAGCCGGGCTTGACCGGCAGCGCCTCGATGCCCATGCAGTTGGAAATCGCCGGCCAGCCGGTCTCGGTCTGCCACCAGTTGTCGATCACCGGCACGCCCAGCACCTGGCCGGCCCAGTCAATGGTGTCCGGGTCGCCGCGCTCGCCGGCCAGGAACAGCATGCGGAACTTCGACAGGTCGTAGTGGCGCGCCAGTTCGCCCTTCGGGTCTTCCTTCTTGATGGCACGGAACGCCGTCGGGGCCGTGAACAGTACATTCACGCCATGCTCGGCGCAGACGCGCCAGAACGCGCCCGCGTCGGGCGTGCCGACCGGCTTGCCCTCGTAGAGGATGGTGGTGCAACCCTGCAGCAGGGGGCCATAGACGATGTAGGAATGGCCCACCACCCAGCCGACGTCGGACGCAGCCCAGTAGACCTCGCCCGGCTGCGTGCCGTAAACGGCCTCCATCGACCAGCGCAGCGCCACCGCATGGCCGCCGTTGTCGCGCACCACGCCCTTGGGCTTGCCGGTGGTGCCCGAGGTGTAGATGACATAGAGCGGATCGGTCGCTGCCACCGGCACGCAGTCGGCCGGCTCGGCCGTGGCCATGGCCTCGTCCCAGTCGACGTCGCGGCCGGCGATCATCTCGGTGCGCAGCTCCTCGCGCTGCAGGATCAGGCAGGGCGTGTCGGGCACACCGGCGATCTGCAGTGCCTCGTCCAGCAGCGGCTTGTACGGCATGGCGCGCCCCGGCAGCAGGCCGCAGGAGGCCGACACCATCGCCCGCGGCTTGGCGTCGGCGACGCGCTTGGCCAGCTCCGGCGCGGCAAAGCCGCCGAACACCACCGAGTGCACGGCACCGATGCGCGCGCAGGCCAGCATGGCGATCGCCGCCTCGGGCACCATCGGCATGTAGATCACCACCCGATCGCCCTTTTGCACGCCCATGGCGCGCAGCGCACCGGCGCAGCGCGCGGTCAGGTCCTGCAGTTCACGGTAGGTGAACTTGCGCTGCGTGCCGGCCAGCGGGCTGTCGTAGATCAGGGCCAGCTGATCGGCGCGGCCCTTTTCGACGTGGCGGTCGACGCAGTTGTAGCAGGTGTTGAGCACGCCGCCGGGAAACCAGCGGTAGAACGGCGGGCGCGAGTCGTCGATGACCCGGTCCCAGCGCTTGATCCAGTCGATGTCCTCGGCGATG
>CAYRHV010000176.1:0-5250 GCA_964424045.1 uncultured Ottowia sp.
GAGCGGATAACGGTTCATGGAGCGATTCGCAGCAAACGGAGCATCAGGGAATGGCGACGGGTCGGATCCGGGGCAACGCGCCGGCCCACCCGGTTGCGACCGGCTGGCTTACTTCAAGGTTCCCTTGGGCAGCACCTGCACCACCGAGCTGCGCTGCATCTGCACTTCGACGCCATTGGCGATCTGCACCCCCAGGTGGTTGTCGCCGAGCGAAGTCACGCGACCCAGGATGCCGCCGGCGGTGACCACCTCGTCGCCCTTGGCCAGGGCCTCGATCATGGCCCGGTGCTCCTTCTGCTTCTTCATCTGCGGCCGGATCATGATGAAGTAGAGCACCACGAACATCAGCACCAGCGGTGCCATGCTCATGAGGGAGGAAGACATGTCGGCCGCCGGTGCGGCCTGGGCGTAGGCGTTGGAGATGAACACAAGGGGCTCCTGGTCTCGAGGGCAAGGCAAGCCCGCGCCATGGTGGCGGGCACGGCGACGGCGGCGCCGCAGGTTCCGGCCGGCGGCCGCCCGCGCACGCAGTCGAACCCTTTATTGTACGTCGCGCCGCCACGCGCAGGAGGCGCGCGCCGAGGACGCCGCCGCCGGGCCAGGTGTCCGGGCCGGCGCAGCGGTCAGGCCACCGACGTGGCGCGCGCCGTCTGGGGAGTCCTGAAACGCGCCAGCAGCGCGTCCCAGCGCTCGCGTGCCACCTTCAGGTTGCGTTCCTTGACATGACCGTAGCCCTTGATCAGCTCCGGAATGCGGGCGATCTCGACCGCCGTGGCGTGGTTTCCGGCGTCCAGCGCGGCCAGCACGGCCTCGATGCTGGCGCGGTATTCGGCGATCAGGGCGCGCTCGGTGCGCCGCTCGGCGGTGCGGCCGAAGACATCCAGCGGTCCGCCGCGCAGGCCCTTGAGCCGCGCCAGCACCCGGAACGCGCGCAGCATGCCGGGGCCGTATTTCTTCTTCACCAGCTCGCCCTTTTCGTTGCGCCTGGCCAGCAGGGGCGGCGCCAGGTGGTAGTGCACCTTGTAGTCGCCCTCGAACTGGTCTGCGATGCGCGCCAGGAAGGCCGGGTCGGCGTGCAGGCGCGCGACCTCGTATTCGTCCTTGTAGGCCATCAGCTTGAACAGGTAGCGCGCCACCGCCTCGGCCAGCGCGCTCTGGCCGAGCGGCGCCTCGACCGCCTGCACGCGCGCCACGAAATCGCTGTACTGACGCGCGTAGGCGGCGTCCTGGTAGTCGGTGAGGAAGGCCACGCGGCGCGCCACCAGTGCCTCCAGCGATTCGGGCCGGGCCGGCGCCGGCGCGCTGGCCGGCGCCAGCAGGGCCTGCACGCGCGCCAGGTCGTGCGCGGCCTGGCGCCCCCATTCGAAGGCCAGCTGGTTGTTCTCGACCTGCACGCCGTTGAGCTCCATCGCGCGCCGCAGCGCCGCCCGGCTGACGGGCAGCCAGCCGCGCTGCCAGGCGTAGCCGAGCAGGATCGGATTGGTGTAGATGGTGTCGCCCAGCAGGCCGGAGGCCAGCGCGTCGGCATCGAGCCGCGCCAGGCCGGCGTCGCCGACCACGCGCGCGATGTCGGCAGCGCGCCGCTCGGCCGGGTTCTGCCAGGCGCCGTCCTTCAGAAAGGCCGCCGTCGGCGCCGCGTGGCTGTTCAGCACCACGTGGGTGCGCCCCGGGCCCATGCGCGCCACGGTCTCGCGGTGCGCGGCGACGATCGGGTCGCAGCCCAGCACCAGGTCGGCCGCCGCCATGCCGACGCGGGTGGTGGCGATGTCGTCCTGACTGGCGCCGATCAGCACGTGGCTCCAGGTCGAGCCGCCCTTTTGCGCCAGCCCGGCGGCGTCCTGCGTGACGATGCCCTTGCCCTCCAGGTGCGCCGCCATGCCCAGCAGCTGACCGATGGTGATGACGCCGGTACCGCCGACGCCGGCCACCACCGCGCCCCAGGCCTGGCCAAGGGCGAGCGGCGCCAGCGCCGGCTCGGGCAGCGCGCCGAGTTCCTCCGGCCGGGTCGCCGTGCCCTGGCGCTTCTTCTGGCGCAGCTGCCCGCCCTCCACCGTGACGAAGCTCGGGCAGAAGCCCTTGACGCAGGAGACGTCCTTGTTGCAGGTGCTTTGGTTGATGGTGCGCTTGCGCCCGAACTCGGTCTCCAGCGGCTCGACCGACAGGCAGTTGCTCTGCACGTTGCAGTCGCCGCAGCCCTCGCACACGGCCTCGTTGATGAGCACGCGCACGGCGGGGTCGACCATGGTGCCGCGCTTGCGCCGGCGCCGTTTCTCGGTGGCACAGGTCTGGTCGTAGATGATCACCGTGGTGCCGGCGATCTCGCGGAATGCGCGCTGCACCGCGTCCAGTTCGTCGCGGTGGTGGATGCGCACGCCGTCCGGCAGGCCGTGGCGCCGCGCCTCGGTGTATTTCTCCGGCTCGTCGGTGACGATGCAGATCTTCGCCGCCCCCTCGGCGCGCATGTTCTGCGCGATCTGCAGCACCGACAGGCCTTCCGGGCGCTCGCCGATCGGCTGGCCGCCGGTCATGGCGACGGCGTCGTTGTAGAGGATCTTGTAGGTGATGTTGACGCCCGCGGCCACGCTCTGGCGCACCGCCAGCGTGCCGCTGTGGTAGTAGGTGCCGTCGCCCAGGTTGGCGAACACGTGCTGCTCGTTGGAGAACGGCTGCTGGCCGACCCAGGGCACGCCCTCGCCGCCCATCTGGGTGAAGCCGATGGTGTCGCGGTCCATCCAGGTCGCCATGAAGTGGCAGCCGATGCCCGCCATGGCGCGCGAGCCCTCGGGCACGCGCGTGCTGGTGTTGTGCGGGCAGCCCGAGCAGAACCAGGGCATGCGCTCGGCCGCCAGCGGGCCGCTGACGCGGATCACGCTTTGCGCGCGCTCGGCGGCGTCGAGCCGCGCCAGACCCTGCGCGATGCGCGCGTTCCAGTCGGCGTCCAGGCCGAGCTTGCCCAGGCGCTGCGCCAGCGCGCGCGCGATGCGCGCCGGCGTCAGGTCGGCGGTGGAGCGCAGCAGCTCGTTGGCACTCGGGTCGGCCTGCGACCACTCGCCGCCCTCGGCGAACTTGCCGACCACGCGCGGGCGCACGTCGTCGCGCCAGCCGTAGAGCTCCTCCTTGAGCTGGTACTCGATCATCTGGCGCTTTTCCTCGACCACCAGGATCTCCTGCAGCCCGGTGGCGAAGGCGCGCGTGCCCTGTGCCTCCAGCGGCCAGACCACGCCGACCTTGTGCAGGCGGATGCCGAGCTGGCGGCAGGCCGCTTCATCGAGGCCCAGGTCGAGCAGGGCCTGGCGCGTGTCGTTCCAGGCCTTGCCGCTGGCCATGATGCCGAAGCGATCCTGCGGCCCGGCGATGACGTCGTGGTTCAGACGATTGGCGCGGATATAGGCCAGGGCGGCGCGCCACTTGACGTTGAACAGGCGCTCTTCCTGCGCCAGCGCGCCGTCGGGCCAGCGGATGTGCACGCCGTCCTCGGGGATGACGAAATCGGTCGGCAGCGCGATGCGCACGCGCCCGGGGTCGACCTCGACGCTGGCGGCGGACTCGACGATCTCCTGGATCGTCTTCATGCCGGCCCAGACGCCGGCGTAGCGGCTCAGCGCCAGGGCGTGCAGGCCGAAGTCGAGGATCTCCTGCACGCTGGCCGGAAAGAACACCGGCAGGCCGCAGGCCTTGAAGATGTGGTCGCTCTGGTGCGCCGCCGTGCTGCTGACGGCCATGTGGTCGTCGCCGGCCACCGCCAGCACGCCGCCCCAGGGCGTGGTGCCGGCCATGTTGCCGTGCTTGAAGACGTCGCCCGAGCGGTCCACCCCCGGGCCCTTGCCGTACCAGATGCCGAACACGCCGTCGTAGCGGTTGCTGCCGGCCGGCGCGAAGCCGAGCTGCTGCGTGCCCCAGATGGCGGTGGCGGCAAGCTCCTCGTTCACGCCCGGCTGGAACACGATGTGGTGCGCCTGCAGGTGCTGGCGCGCCGCCCACAGTGCCTGGTCGTAGCCACCCAGCGGCGAGCCGCGGTAGCCGCTGATGAAGCCGGCGGTGTTGCGCCCGGCCTGCTGGTCGCGCTGGCGCTGCAGCATGGGCAGGCGCACCAGGGCATGCACGCCGCTCATGAAGGCGCGACCCTGCTGGAGCGTGTAGCGGTCCTCCAGCGTGACGGTCTCCAGCGCCTGGCGCATCGACTCGGACAGCGGGGCATTCATGGGCAGTGTCTCCTCGTTCGTGTCGGTTCGATGATAGGGCGATCGCGGCCCGGGCGTGGGCGCCCGCCGGACACCGGAACGGAATGGATAAGATGCCCGCGTCACGGACGGATTGCCCTCGGCAGACGGGAGTTGCCATGCAGATTTCCATGTACCAGGCCAGCGTGCCGCGCCTGGCCAACGTGCTCCACAACCTGTCCGGCATGCTGGACAAGGCGCAGGCGCACATCGATGCGCGCGGCATCGACGTTGCCGTGCTGATGCAGGCGCGCCTGGCGCTGGACATGTATCCGTTCTCCAAGCAGGTGCAGATCGCCTGCGACAAGGCGCGCAGCGTGGTGGCACGCCTGGCGCGCCAGGAGGTGCCACGCTACGAGGACGACGAGCAGACCCTGGCCGAGCTGCAGGACCGCATCGCGCGCAGCATCGCCTTCATCCGCAGCGTGCCGGCCGAGCGCATCGACGGCACCGAGGACGACGAGATCGTGCTGCCGGTGACGCGCGTGGAGACGCGCTACACCGGCCTGCAGCTGTTGCTGGGCCACTCGATGCCGAACGTGTATTTCCACGTCGTCACCGCCTACAACATCCTGCGCGCCCATGGCGTGGCCGTCGGCAAGCGCGACTTCCTCGGTCAGCCCTGAAATGAAATACCCCCTATGTCGCTGCGCTCCATCCCCCTGGAAGGGGGACGCACCCTGTGCCCAGGGGGACCCTGGTCACGGGTGCCCGCGCCTGGCCTGCTCCGCGGCCATCGGAGCCACGCCGTTTCATGCGCCGCGGGTGGCGCGTCGCGTCATGGACAACTGATACGAACGTGCGTTCGAAATGACAAATGACAAATGACGAATGACCTCGCTGCGCCTCGATGACGCGCCTGCGGCGCAGGATGGCATCGGGCGGTGCCGCTGGATCGCCGCGCCGCTGCGCGGCTCGCAATGACACAGACACTGCGGCCCGCGTCGCTCGTCATCCTTCATCCGCCCCGCCCGTCCTACACTCGACGCCCATGCAGCGCTTGCGCGGTCGCGCCTTCCTCCTGGCCCTG
>CAYRHV010000177.1:0-5190 GCA_964424045.1 uncultured Ottowia sp.
ATGCTGGTGCTGGTGCTGCTGGGCGCGCTGACCAAGAGCGCGCAGTTCCCGTTCCACTACTGGCTGCCGCACGCCATGGCCGCGCCCACTCCGGTGTCGGCCTACCTGCACTCGGCCACCATGGTCAAGGCCGGCGTGTTCCTGCTGGCGCGCCTGTGGCCGGCGCTGTCGGGCACGCCGGAATGGTTCTGGCTGGTCACCGGCGCCGGCCTGATCACGCTGGTGCTGGGCGCCGGCGTGGCCATGTTCCAGCAGGACCTGAAGGGCCTGCTGGCCTATTCCACCATCAGCCACCTGGGGCTGATCACCCTGCTGCTGGGACTGAACGGCGAGCTGGCCGCGGTGGCGGCGGTGTTCCACATCATGAATCACGCGACCTTCAAGGCCTCGCTGTTCATGGCCGCCGGCATCATCGACCACGAGACCGGCACGCGCGACCTGCGCCGCCTGTCGGGCCTGTGGCGCGCCATGCCCGTGACCGGCACGCTGGCCTTCGTCGCCAGCGCCGCGATGGCCGGCGTGCCGCTGCTCAACGGCTTCCTGTCCAAGGAGATGTTCTTCTCCGAAACGGTGCAGCTGACCAGCGTGCCGTGGCTGGACACCGGCCTGCCGATCGCGGCCACGGTGGCGGGGATCTTCGCTGTCGTCTATTCGCTGCGCTTCGCGGTCGGGGTGTTCCTGGGACCGCCGGCCACCGACCTGCCGCTGACGCCGCACGAGCCGGTGCGCTGGATGCGCATGCCGATCGAGGTCCTGGTGCTGCTGTGCCTGCTGGTCGGCATCGTGCCGCAGTGGACGGTGGGCAGCGCGCTGGCGCTGGCGGCCACGCCGGTCGTCAACGGCCAGCTGCCCGACTACAGCCTGGCGATCTGGCACGGCTTCAGCAAGCCGCTGGTGATGAGCACGATCGCCCTCGTCGGCGGCGTGCTGCTGTACCACCTCCTGCGCCATGCTCACGCCCGGGGGCGGCTGCACGAGCCGCCGAGCTGGCGCTGGCTGGAAGGCGAACGGCTGTTCCAGAGCGCGCTGCTGCTGCTCGATCGCGGCTGCCGGCGCGCCACGCGCCTGCTCAGTTCGCAGCGCCTGCAGCCGCAGGTCCTGCTGCTGGTGCTGGCGGCGACGCTGGCCGCCGCCGTGGCGCTGTGGCTCGGCGGCGTCAGCTGGGGCGACCGTGAGCGCGTGCCCGCCAGCGCCGAATTCGCCCTGCTCTGGCTGCTGGGCGGCGTGTGTGCCCTGGGCGCGGCGCAGCAGGCCAAGTTCCACCGCCTGGCGGCGCTGGTGATGACGGGTGTGGTCGGCCTGTGCGTGGCGCTGACCTTCCTCTGGTTCTCTGCGCCGGATCTGGCGCTGACCCAGCTGACGGTGGAGGTGGTCACCACCGCCCTGTTCCTGCTCGGCCTGCGCTGGCTGCCCAAGCGCCTGCCCGAGCAGGCCCCGCGCGAAGGCTGGCTGGTGCGCCTGCGGCGCGCGCGCGACCTGCTGATCGCGCTGATCTGCGGCACCGGCCTGGCCGCGCTGTCCTTTGCCATGATGACGCGCACCGCGCCGCAGAGCATCTCGCCCTTCTTCATCGACCGCGCCCTGCCCGAGGGCGGCGGCAGCAACGTCGTCAACGTGATGCTGGTGGACTTTCGCGGCTTCGACACCATGGGCGAAATCACGGTGCTGGGCATCGTCGCGCTCACGGTCTACGCCCTGCTGCGGCGCTTCCGTCCACCGCGCGAGGTGGTGTCGCTGCCGCCGCAGCAGCAGGCCACGCCGCCGGATCTGGTGAGCGACCTGATCAACCCGCGCACCGCGCGCGACACGGCGCTCGGCTACATGCTGGTACCGGCGGTGCTGGTGCGGCTGCTGACGCCGGTGGCGGCAGTGGTTGCCGCCTACCTGTTCCTGCGCGGCCACAACCAGCCGGGCGGCGGCTTCGTCGCCGGCCTGGTGTTGTCGATCGCCTTCTTCGCCCAGTACATGGTGGGCGGCACGCTCTGGGTCGAAGCCCACCTGCCGCTGCGCGTGATCCGCTGGATCGCCGTCGGCCTGCTGCTGGTGCTGGCCACGGGCCTGGGCTCCTGGTGGTTCGGCTTCCCCTTCCTGACCTCGCACACCATGCACCTCACACTGCCACTGGTGGGCGAGGTCGAGCTTGCCAGCGCCACCTTCTTCGATGCCGGCGTGTTCGCCGTCGTGGTCGGCTCGACGCTGCTGATCCTGACCGCGCTGGCCCACCAGTCGGTGCGCAGTCACCGCCAGGCGCTGGAAGACGCGAACCCCGCGGAGGCCGGCTGATGGAAGTCATCGTGGCGCTCGCCATCGGCGTGCTCGGCGGCGCCGGCGTCTGGCTGGTGCTGCGCCCGCGCACCTTCCAGGTGGCAATCGGCCTGGCGCTGCTGTCGTATGCGGTGAACCTGTTCATCTTCGCCATGGGCAGCCTGCAGCTGGCGCGCGCGCCGATCGTGCAGCCCGGCCTGGTGCCCAACCTGGAGAACTACACCGACCCGCTGCCGCAGGCCCTGGTGCTGACGGCGATCGTGATCGGCTTTGCGACCACGGCGCTGTTCCTGGTCGTGCTGCTGGCCTCGCGCGGCCTGTCGGGCACCGACCACGTGGACGGCGATGAGCCTGAAGAGGAGCGCGGCGAGCCCGTGCCACCGCTGGAGCTGCAGGAGCCGCATCCATGAGCGCCGCCCGGCCGCTCCGAAGGCGCTCGCTCCCGCAGTCCGAAGGACGGAGGGCAGTCCAGTGAGCGCGCGCTGGGTCGCTCAGTTCATGCCGCACCTGATCGTGGTGCCGATCCTGCTGCCCATGCTGACGGCGGCGCTGATGCTGCTGCTGGGCGACACGCGGCGCCCGCTGAAGGCCCTGGCCAACGTGCTGTCCTGCGCGCTGGGCGTGGCGGTGGCGATCGCGCTCGTGGTCTGGGTGCAGCACAGCGGCGAGCCGCAGGCGGTGGGGGTCTACCTGCCTTCGAACTGGCCGGTGCCCTACGGCATCACCCTGGTGGTCGATCGCCTGTCGGCCATGATGCTGCTGCTCACCAGCGTGCTCGGCCTGGCCACCCTGCTCTACGCGGTGGCGCGCTGGGATCGCGCCGGCGTGCACTTCCACCCGCTGTTCCAGCTGCAGCTGATGGGCCTGGCCGGCGCCTTCCTCACCGCCGACCTGTTCAACCTGTTCGTCTTCTTCGAGATCCTGCTCACCGCCTCCTACGGCCTGCTGCTGCACGGCTCGGGCTGGGCCCGCGTGCACGCCAGCCTGCACTACATCACCGTCAACCTGATCGCCTCGGTGCTGTTCCTGATCGGGGTGGCCATCCTCTACGGCGTCACCGGCTCGCTGAACCTGGCCGACATGGCGATCCAGGTCCCCTTCATCCCACCCGACGACCGCGGCCTGCTGCATGCCGGCGCCGCCGTGCTGGCGGTCGGCTTTCTGGTCAAGGCGGCCGCCTGGCCGCTGAACTTCTGGCTGCCGGGCGCCTACTCGGCCGCCTCGACGCCGGTGGCGGCGCTGTTCGCCATCCTGACGAAGCTCGGCGCCTACGCCGTGCTGCGCGTCTGGACCGTGCTGTTCCCAAGCGACGCCGGCGTCTCGGCGCTGTTCGGCGGGCAGGCCCTGGCCATCATCGGCATGGCCACCCTGGCGTTCGGCGCCACCGGGATGCTGGCCACGCGGCACCTGGGGCGCATCGTCGGCTTCGGCGCCATCATCTCCTCGGGCACGCTGCTGGCGGCGCTGGGCTTCGGCCAGCCGGCGGTGACGGGCGGCGCGCTCTACTACATCCTGGGCTCGACGCTGGCCATCGGCGCCTTCTTCCTGCTGTCCGAGCTGCTCGACCGCGCGCGCGACACCGAGGAGCGGCCGCTCTACGTCGGCGAAGTGCAGTCCGACGACGCCTTCGCCTACCCGGTCGACCTGGTGCCGACGCGCGAAGTCAACCTGGACGAGGACGAGCAGGCCCTGATCGGCCTGCCGATCCCCGCGGCCACGGCCTTCCTCGGCCTGGCCTTCATCGTCTGCGGCCTGACGCTGGCCGGCCTGCCGCCGCTGGCCGGCTTCGTCGGCAAGGTGGTGATGCTCTCGGCCCTGCTCAATCCGGCCGGCTTCGGCCAGGACGCGTCCGTCTCGACGGCCGCCTGGGTGCTGCTGGGCCTGCTGGTGGTCAGCGGCCTGCTCGCCGTCATCGGCCTGTCGCGTGCCGGCATCCGCCACATCTGGGCACCGGTGGACCGGGCCGTGCCACGGCTGCGCGTGGTCGAGACGGTGCCGATCGCCGCCCTGCTGCTGCTGGTCGGCGTGCTGGTCTGGCAGGCCGACGCCGTGCTGCGCTACGCCAACGCCACGGCGCGCGGGCTGCACGACCCCAAGGCCTACATCGGTACCGTACTCGCCACCAAGCCCGTGCCCTCGCCCATCGCCAACGGCGAAGGAGGTTTGCGCCGATGAAGCGCCGCCTGCTGCCGTCGCCCCTGCTGAGCGCCATGCTGATTGCCCTGTGGCTGGTGCTGAACCGCTCCCTCAGCCCGGGCCACGTGCTGCTGGCCGTGCTGCTGGGCCTGGGCGCGCCCGCCCTGCTGGCGTCGTTGCGCCCGGTCGTGCCGCGCGTGCGCCACCCGCTCACCATTGCGCGCTTCATCCTGGCGGTGGGGCACGACGTGCTCGAGTCCAACCTGATGGTATTCCGCACCCTGGTCACGCGCCCGGGCCATCCGTTGCATGCGCGCTTCGTGCGCATCCCGCTCGAGCTGCGCGACCCGACCGGCCTGGCCGCGCTGGCCATGGTCACCACCGTGGTGCCGGGCACCGTCTGGTGCGAGCTGGCGCGCGACGCCAGCAGCCTCTACCTGCACGTCTGGCATGCGCCCGACGAGGCGGCCTTCATCGCCTTCTACAAGCGCCGCTACGAACAGCCCCTGATCGAGATCTTCGAACGATGAGCCCGTTTCTTTCCGTCGCCATCACCGCCACCCTGCTCGCCTACGGCGTCGCCATGCTGTTGCTGCTGTGGCGCGTGCTGCACGGCCCCTCGGCTCAGGACCGCGTGCTGGCGCTGGACTCGATCTACAACGTCGGCATGCTGCTGGTGCTGGTGGTCGGCATCCGCTACGCCAGCGACGTCTTCTTCGAAGCCGCCCTCCTGATCGCCCTGTTCGGCTTCGTCGGCTCCAGCGCCATGGCCAAGTTCCTGCTGAGAGG
>CAYRHV010000178.1:0-5171 GCA_964424045.1 uncultured Ottowia sp.
ACACCACCGTCATGATGGCGAACTGGCGGACCACCTTGTCGTTGTAGACCGCCGCTTGCGTGTTGGCGCTTGTCATGTCAGATCTTCCTCATCCAGATCGGCGGGAGTATCCGCGATCTGGACAGGGTCTAGATTGACATGAATCAATCCTCCTCGAGGATGCGCTCGCCTTCCCGGTCGACATCCTCGAACTGGCCGCGATGAATCGCCCAGGCCAGCGCCGCCAGCACCAGGAACACCAGCACCACCGACAGCGGAATGAGCAGGTAGAGCACGTCCATCAGCCTAGATCCGGCAGTTGGATGCGCTTGCCAGTGACGCCCTTGGCGTGCCAGGCAAGACGTGAGGAGGCCGCGCACTGGTGTGCGCCACGACGAGCAACGCCGCATGGCGCGCCGAGGGTGGTGCTGGCGGGCGCATAGCGTTCTCACCCGTTGGGTGAACGCCATTGGAATAGTGAAAACCAATGTTCATGCGGGCTTCAAGGGCGATGATCAGCGGTCAACTGCCGGATCTGGGGTCAGGCATCCTCCGGCATCGAAACGTTGGACAGGCGCACGGCATTGAGCACCACCAGCAGCGAGCTGGCGGCCATGCCCAGGCCGGCGGCCCAGGCCGACATCCAGCTCGACATCGCCAGCGGAATGCCGACCAGGTTGTAGGCCAGCGCCCAGCCCAGATTCTGGCGCACCACGCGCATGGTGCGCACCGCCTGCCGGCGCGTCACGGCAATCGCCAGCAGGCGCTCGTTCAGCACCACGCAGTCCGCCTGGGCCTGCGCCAGCGGCACGGCCTGGCCGAAGGCAAACGAGACCGCCGCCGCCGCCAGCACCGGACCGTCGTTCAGGCCATCGCCCACCATCGCCACGCGGGTCCCGGATTGCTGGGCGGCCTGCATCCAGTGCAGCTTGTCGTTCGGCGAGCAGCCGCCGCGCGCTTCCTCGATGCCCAGGCGCTGCCCGACCTGGGCCGCGGCCTGCGCCTGGTCGCCGGACAGCAGCGACACGCGCACGCCCTGCGCCTGCAGTGCCTGCACGGCCGCGGCCGCGTCGGCGCGCAGCTCCTCGTGAAACTCGAAGCTCGCCAGCCAGCCGGCCTCGTCCGCCAGATGACTGACCGGCCCATCGGCCGATACCGGGGGCACGCCGCAGAAGGCGGCGGAGCCGAAGCGCAGCAGCCGCTGCTGCGGCCCGAGCCGGCCCTCGAGCCCCTGGCCCGCATGCTCACACACTGCGTCGGTCGCCAGCGGGGGTGTGGCGTCCTGCGCCTCGGCGGCCGCCACCAGGGCGCGCGACACCGGATGCAGGCTGTGGCGCGCCAGCGCCGCGGCCCAGGCCAGCGCCTGCGCCGGCGTCACGCCATCACGCACGTGCACCTGCTGCAGCACAAAGGCATCGCGTGTCAGCGTGCCGGTCTTGTCGAACACCACGGCGTCCACACCCGCCAGGGTCTCGATCGCCTGCAGGCGGCGCACCAGCACGCCGCGGCGCGCCAGCGCGCCGGCGCTGGCCAGCATGGCCGCCGGCGTGGCCAGCGAAAGCGCGCACGGGCAGGTCACGACCAGCACGGCAACCGCCACCATCACGGCCTGGGCCGGATCGCGTCCCCACCACCAGAGCCCGGCCAGCAGGGCCGCCAGCAAGACCCCAACCAGAAAGGGCGTCGCCAGCCGGTCCGC
The DNA here is from genome assembly GCA_964424045.1 of uncultured Ottowia sp. Classification (GTDB taxonomy): domain Bacteria; phylum Pseudomonadota; class Gammaproteobacteria; order Burkholderiales; family Burkholderiaceae_C; genus Ottowia. The sequence continues at coordinate 1,679 of CAYRHV010000178.1, forward strand.
CAGCAATGCGATGCGCGGCTTGCCGAGGGCGGCCTGCTCCATCAGGGCCACGACCTGGGCGTAGCGCGTGCCGGCGCCAATGGCGCGCACGCGCAGCTCCACCGGGGCGCCCAGGTTGTGGCTGCCGGCCACCACGGCATCGCCCGTGCCGCGCGCCTGCGGGCGCGACTCGCCGGTCAGCAGGGCCTCGTCGACCATGGTCTGGCCGACCAGCAGCTCCCCATCCGCCGGGAAGGCCTCGCCGGGCAGCACGCGCAGCCGGTCGCCCTCGCGCAGCCGGCGCAACGAGACGCGCTCCCAGGCGCCTTGCGCGTCGATGCGCAGGACGCTGTCCGGCAGCCGGTGCATCAGCGCCTCGAGCGCGCCCGCGGCGCGGTCGCGCAGGCGCAGCTCGAGCCAGCGGCCGGTGAGCAGGAAGAACACGAACATCGTGAACGAATCGAAATACACCTCGGTGCCAAACAGGCCGTGGGGCTCGAAAGTGCCCAGGGAACTGGTGACGAAGGTGAGCCCCATGCCGAGCGCCACCGGCAGGTCCATGCTGATGCGGCGCAGGCACAGGTCGCGCCAGGCGCCACGGAAGAACGGCTGGCAGGAAAACAGCAGCACCGGCACCGACAGCACCCATTGCGCCCAGCGCAGCAACTGCACCAGGTCGGGCTCGATCTCGCCGGGCGCGCTGAAGTAGCCCGGCGCGGCATACATCATCACCTGCATCATGCACAGGCCGGCCACGCCCAGGCGCCACTGCATGCGCCGGGTTTCGCGCCGGCGCTGCGCATTGCCCTCGACGTCGTGCGCCGGCAGCGCGCGATAGCCGGAGCCCGCCAGCGCCTGCATCCAGCGCGAGGGCCGGGTCTGCTGCTCGTCCCAGACCACACGCCCGCGCTGTGCGGCAGCGCTGACGTCCACTTCCAGCACGCCGGGCACGGTGCGCAGCAGCTGCTCGACGGTGCCGGCGCAGGCGGCGCAGTGCATGCCCTCGAGGGCCACGGTGGACTCCCAGCGCGGTGCCGCCCCGGCGTCCGGACCACTTGCCGTCACGACGCGGCTGAAGGCCAGCCATTCATCGCGCTCGTCCAGCAAGGCAAGATCGGCCGGCGCGGGGTCGGGCGACTCGGCCCGGCCGCGAACCGATGCAGCCGGGAAGACAGCGCGGCCCGGCATGGCGGCGGGTCCTGCCGATTTCATGCGATCATCCGATTGAGCCACATCAAGTGCATCTTGAGCGAGCAGCGATAAGGTATTGCTTGATGAACGCGGCGCCGGCCAGATCGGCATCCCGCGCGGACTCTTCCCACCAGGAGAAAACCATGTACCAGCGTATTCTCGTCGCCACCGACGGTTCCGAGCTGTCCGCCAAGGCCGTCGCCCATGCCGTCGACCTCGCGACCACCTGCGGCGCCGAACTGGTCGCCATGACCGCCGTGCCGCACTACCCGCGCAGCTACTACGACGGCTCGCTGCCGCTGTCGAACGAGGAAGTCGAGCGCGTCGAGAAGCACTGGGCCGAAGGCGGACGCAAGATCCTCGATGAGGTCCAGGCCGCCGCGCAGGCGAAGAACGTGAAGGTCACCGACGTCGTCGTCAAGTCGGATCTGGTGGCCGATGCCATCATCGAGACCGCCGAGAAGCGGGGCGCGGACCTGATCGTCATGGCCTCGCATGGTCGCAAGGGCGTCTCGCGCCTGCTGCTGGGCAGCGAGACCCAGCAGGTGCTGACGCGCTCGCAGATTCCGGTCCTGGTCCTGCGCTGAGGCCAGCGCGGCGCGCGCGACCGCAACCGGGCTCAGCGCGGCACCGCGCTGCCGATCGGATCGTCGGCATCCGGTCCCGGATCGTCGGGCTGACCCGGCTCGTGGGTCACCGCCGGGCGGATGCTGGGCGGTGCCGGAATGTAGCCGGCCAGGCCCTCGCGCAGCCCCATCTCGAGGCGATCGACGCGGCTGTGCAGGTCGCGGTTGAGCGTTTCCACATCGTGCACGAGGCGGCTGATCTCGGCGTCCGAGGGCCGATCGCGCAGGCCCACCTCGGCGCGATCGATGCGCGACAGGGTCTCCTGCATCTGCCGGTCGATGGTGCCGGCCAGGTGTTCGACCTCCTTGTCCAGGTGCGCGCGCAGGTCGGTGAAGCGCGAGGCCTCGGCCTTGTCGGCCAGCTCGCGCTGTGCCGACAGTTCGCGCGCGTGGCGCCGCGTCTCCATCAGCACCGTGCCCTGGGTGTAGGCCATGACGCCGACGAACAGCGCCGCCAGCAAGGCCATCAGGCTCAGCAGCACCAGGCCGAGCGGCGCCCGCACCTCGGTGAAGATGAGCGACAGGTCGGTCGGCCGGTTCATCTCCTCCCAGTTGACGCCGACGAAAGTGACGACGGCGGCGCACACCAGCAGCAGGAAAAGCGATCGAAGGGACATCAGTCCGCTCCTTGGTTTGGGTCCTCGGTCCAGGACCGGCGAACCGGCCCGCGATGGGTCAGAGTTTAGTCCGGGCCCGGCGCGCGCGGCACGAAAACCGCATCCGGCCGCCCGGCAGAGGGTTCCCGGCCCCGAAATCCGACGCCGTTCAGGCCGCGAACAAGGCCTGGTAGCGCTCGCGCAGCCGATTCTTCTGCACCTTGCCCATGGTGTTGCGCGGCAGCTCGGCCTCGACGACGCAGTGCTTGGGGATCTTGTAGTTGGCCAGGCGCTGCCTCAGCTCGGCCAGCAGCGCCTCCGGCCGGGGCGCCGTGCTGCCGGGACGCGGAATCACCACGGCGACGCCAACCTCGCCGAAGTCCGGATGCGGCACGCCGACGACGGCGCTCTCCAGCACCCCCGGCAGTTCGTTCAGCAGGGCCTCGATCTCGGCCGGATAGACGTTGTAGCCGCCGCTGATGATCAGGTCCTTGCTGCGCCCGACGATGGTCACGTAGCCGCGCTCGTCCTGCAGCCCGACGTCGCCGGTCCGGAAGTAGCCGTCGGCGCTGAATTCCTCGGCGGTCTTCTCGGGCATCTGCCAGTAGCCGGCAAACACGTTCGGTCCCTGGACCTGGATGCCGCCGATCTCGCCCGCCGGCAGGTTGCGGCCCTCCTCGTCCTGCACGCGCAGGCTGACGCCCGGCAGCGGAAAGCCGACGGTGCCGCCGCGCCGCTCGTCCTGGCCACCGTAGCGCGCGTCGGCCCGGTACGGATTGCTGGTCAGCATGATGGTCTCGCTCATGCCGTAGCGCTCCAGGATGGTGTGGCCGGTGCGCTCGCGCCAGTCGCCGAAGGTCTCGATCAGCAGCGGCGCCGAACCGCTGATGAACAGGCGCATGTGCGCCGCCTGCGCGCGCGTCAGCTCCGGCTGCGCCAGCATGCGCGTGTAAAGCGTGGGCACGCCCATGAACACGGTGGCGCGCGGCAGGTCGGCGATCACCCGGGCCGGGTCGAACTTGCCGTGCCACAGCATCGTGCTGCCGTTCAGCAGCGCGCCGTGGATGGCGACGAACAGGCCGTGCACGTGGAAGATCGGCA
>CAYRHV010000179.1:0-5169 GCA_964424045.1 uncultured Ottowia sp.
CGCACTGGTGGTGCGGCCAGAACGCCAGCGGCTGCCGCAGCGCGCCGGCGGCCGACATCACGCGCACGCTGGCGCAGGGCTTCGACTGAACCGCCCCGACGGCAGCGCTCAGGCCGCGGCCGCGTCGGCCGGGGCGCGCGGCCGGTGGTGGTGCGCCAGCGGCACGTGCAGCGGCCCGGTGTGCTCCAGCCCGCCGCCGGCCAGCCACTCGCGGGTCTGCTGCGCCGAGCGCTCGACCAGCCGCGCCGTCTGCGAGAAATCGAACACCGACACCGACAGCGGACACAGCGGCGGCACGATGCTGATGCGCGCCTGGTTCGCATAGATCTGCACGTCGCGATCGAGCTGGCGCATCGACAGCAGGCTCAGCATGTGCAGCGCCAGCGCCGCCATGTCGCCGGGCGGCTCGGTGGCGGCGCAGGTGGTGCCGGTGGGCAGGACGATGATGCGCTGCGCCCCGAATCGCACCGCGGTGGCGATCGGCGTGTTGCTGCTGACACCGCCATCGACCAGGTAGCGCCCCTCGATGCGCACGTGGGGAAACACCACCGGCACCGCCGTGCTGGCCAGCAGCGCGGTGTCGATGTCGCCACTGGAGAGCACCACCTCGGCGCCGCTGAGGGCATTGGTGGCGACGATGTGCAGCGGGATGCGCGCCTGCTCGACGCGCTGGATCGCCAGCGCGCGCCGGATCAGCGCGTGCAGCCGCGTGGCCTCGACGAAATGATCGCGGTGCAGCAGCAACGCCTTCAGGCCGGCCCAGAGCGTGAGCGGAAACACGTCGCGGCGCGTCAGGCCCGACCAGAGCTCGGCCAGCCGGTCCACGCCCTCGACGCTCGGGTTGGCGGCGTAGAAGGCGCCGTTGAGCGCACCGACGGAGGCACCGATCACCAGGTCGGCCGTCAGGCCCGCGCCCGCCAGCGCCCGCAACATGCCAACCTGCACGGCGCCCAGGCTGCCGCCGCCGCTCAGGACCCAGGCTGTCTTCGTCTCCACAGATTCACACCGCTCGTCTGCGGGCAGTGTAGAACCAATCGCGCCATGCGCCTATTTCAGCAGGCCCAGGAATTCGCGCCGCAGCGCGGCGTCGGTCAGGAAGGCGCCGCGCATGATCGAATTCTTCATCTGCGCGCCGTCGTCCTTGACGCCGCGCCAGTGCATGCAGAAGTGGTCGGCCTCGACGACGATGGCCAGACCGTCGGGGCGCACGCGACGCTCCAGCTCATCGGCCAGCATGACGATGGCCTCCTCCTGGATCTGCGGCCGACTCATGATCCAGTCGGCCAGGCGCGCGTATTTGGACAGGCCGATCAGGTCGGAGTCGGCGTTGGGCAGGATGCCGATCCAGACCTTGCCCAGGATCGGGCACAGGTGGTGCGAGCAGGCGCTGCGCACCTTGATCGGACCCACGACCATGAGCTCGTTCAGGTGCGACACGTTCGGGAAGGCGGTCGCCGACGGCGCCGCCTCGTAGCGGCCGCGGAAGACCTCGCCGACGAACATCCGGGCCACGCGCCGCGCGGTCTCGCGCGTGTTGTGGTCGCTGTCGGTGTCGATCACCAGGGCGTGCAGCACATCCTGCAGGCGCGTCTCGACTTCGGCGCGCAGCTCCTGCAACTCGCCCTCGCGCACGAAGGCGGCGATGTTGTCGTTGGCGTGGTAGCGCTGGCCGGCCTCGATGAGGCGGTAGCGGATGCGGTCGGATGCGCTCATGCGGGTCGTGACGTCGGCGTCCTGGGCAACGAGCGTGGTGAAGGATGGGGTCATGGGCCGGATCCGGATCGGGAAGGAATAGGGATTGCGGCCGGCCTCGCGGGCCGGCCGGGCGTGGCGGGCGATCAACCCGCGAAGCGATCGGGGAAGGCGGCGATCAGGCCGGCGCTCAGCGCATCGGCCATCTGCAGCATGTGCGCCTCGGCCTTGCCGTATTCGGCGATGCCGTCGGCATAGCGGCCCTCGAGCACGGCGGTCGCATAGACCAGCGTGGTGTCGATGTGGCCCTTCATCATGGCGCGCACGTCCTCCTGCTTCCAGTGCGGATTGGCGCCGGCCAGGAAGTCGGCGATCTCCTGCGCGTTGGCATAGGCCGTGGCGATGGCCCGGTCCAGCGCCGGCTGGTCGTTGCCGGCCTTGGCGAACTTCACCACCTCGACCGCGGCGCCGATGTGCTCCTGCAGCAGCTTCGTCAGGGCGTTACCGGCTTGCTCGCCATAGAAGGGCTTGATGGCATCGCCGATGTCGACCTGGTTGCGCATCAGGCGCGCTGCCGTGGCCTCGAAGGCCTGCGGGCTGGAGATGAAGGCCGTGACGGCGGCATAGGTCCACTCCATGTGCTGGGCCCACAGCGTCTGCATGCCGGAATAAAGCTCGCTCATGGCGGCGGTGCGCTCGCCCGCCGCTGCCACCGCCATGGCGTGGGCGCCATCGGCGTGCGGCGTGTGGGCACTGGCCGACACTGGCAGGACCAGCGTGGCGGCGGCCAGGGCAACGGCCGACAGCAGCAGGCGGGCCTTGCCGCTCGAGGCGCGACTCGGGACGAGGCGGCGGGTCAGGGACATCGGGGTCATGGTCTTCTCCAGGGCTGGGGTTGGTGTGACAGGAGACGAGCGCCGGGTCGGTCGGCTGGCCGCCCTGCCCTGCTCCTGTCCATTGGATGGCGCCGGTGCGCGCCTCATTCCCGATTTCCGTGACTGCGGCCGGATGTGTGGATTCCTTCACGCCCGCACCGGCAGCGCCAGCTGCCACGTCGCTGTCAGGCAGACGCAAAAAAAGGCGCAAGCATCGCGCTTGCGCCTCGTGGGTGGAATGAAGACGGTTCGCTCAGCTCGTCCCGGCCGCGTCCTCGGCCTGGCGGCGCGCCAGCACGCCGGCGACGATGCGGTCGCAGCGCGCGCCGTCGAAGGCGAAGGCGTCGGACAGGGTAACGTCGATCCGGCTCGCCAGGCCTTCGCGCAGCAGGCTGCGGGCACGGAAGAAGCGCGTGCGCACGGTGGCCTCCGGGATGCCCAGGGCTTCGGCGATCTCGCTGATTTCCATCTCCTCCACCGCACGCAGCATGAACACGATGCGGAAGGCCTCGGGCAGATCGTCGATGCCCGCCTCCAGCAGCTTGCGCAGCTCGGCGCGCATGGCAAAACGCTCCGGCCCGCGGTCGGAGTCCTCGGTGAGTGCGGCCTGCAGGTCGGGTTCGGGCGAGGTCATGGCAGCGTCCAGTGGAATGACCTGGGCCGACTTGCGACGCAGCCGTCCCAGGGCCTCGTTGGCGACGATGCGCACCAGCCAGGTCGAGAGCCTGGCATCGGCGCGAAAGCTGTCCAGCGCGCGCCAGGCGCGCAGCCAGGCGTCCTGCAGCGCATCCTCGGCTTCGCTGTCGCTTTTCAGGATGCTGCGCGCGGTACGGAACAGCAGCTGGTTGTGGCGGCGCATGATGAGCTCGAAGGCGCCGGCGTCGCCCTGGGCAGCCAGGGCGATCAGCTCGGCCTCCGGCGTCTGCGCGGAAACGATGGACTTGGCTTGGGTACTGGGCATGAGGGTCCTCCGCTCATTGGATGGTCCGAGCGGTGCCGGCGTTCCCGCGCGGCTCGGCCCGCGGCCGGTCAATAACCGAAGAATTCCTCGCTGCGCACGTCGTCCTCGTCGACGCCCGCGTCCTCCAGCGTGTCGCGCATGGCTTCGACCATGGCGGGCGGACCGGAGACATAGTAGATCGGCTCCGGCAGGCCCTCGGCCGCGCGGCGGATGAAGTCCGCATCGATCAGGCCGGTGGCCCCGTCCCAGGCCTGGCTGGAATGCGCCATATCGGTCATGGTGGCCAGCAGCCGGAACCTGGAGTGGCGTCGGGCCAGCGCCTGCAGCTCGACCAGGAACGCCGTGTCCTCGGGTCGGCGGTTGGAATACAGCAGCACCAGGTCCTGCTCGCCCTGCACGTGGGCAGCATGGCGCAGCATGCTCATGAACGGCGTGACGCCGATACCGCCGGCGATCAGCACGCCGGCGCGCGTCGGCTTCCTGTGCAGGACGAGCGAGCCGAAGGGGCCGTCGAGCTGCAGCGACGCGCCGTCCGCGAGCGCACCGAGTGCCCGCTTGAAGACGCTGCCCTCGCGCATGCGCGTGGCAAACACCAGTTCGGGCTCGTGCGGGGCGGTGACGATGGAGAAGGTGTGGCGCGCGTCGGCCGAGCCACTGTCGGCGGCATCGGGCAGGATCACGTCCATTGCCTGGCCGGGCCGGAACTCGAAGCCGGCGGGTTTCTCCAGGTGGAAGGCGAGCGTGCCGCGGGCGACTTCCTCACGCGACACGAGATGGGTGCTGTAGGTGGCCATGCCGGTTCCTTTTGTTGCTGCTGTCCATTGGATGCGCGCCGCGCCGGTTTCATTCCCGCTCAGGGCAGCGGCACCTCGACCGCGTGGGCGATGCCGGCCGGCTGCGCCAGCCAGCGCGCGGCCGCGACCTGCAGCTGGCGCGGCTCGCCGGTGGTCAGCAGCGCCAGGGCGGCAGCCTGCGTGTCCGGCGCCAGCAGCCCGGCCTGCGCCAGCAGGCGCCGGGTCTGGCGCGCCACGGGCGCGCCGGTCTCGACCAGTTGCACCTGCGGTCCCAGCAGGCGCCGCAGCACCGGCTCGGCAAACACGTAGTGCGTGCAGCCCAGCACCAGGGTGTCGGCCTCGCCCGGCGCCGGGCCGAAGCGGCCCATGACAGCGACCGCCTGGCGGCAAAGGGCTTCGACCTGCAATGTGGCGTCGACGGCGTCCGCCGCGACGCTGCGCTCGATCGCCAGCGCCAGCCCCGGGCACGGCTGCACGATGAACTCGGCCTGCCCCTGCAGCGCCGCCAGCAGGCGCGCGAACTTGGTGCTGGCCAGGGTCCCGCGCGTCGCCATGACGCCGATGCGCCCGGTGCGCGTGGCGGCGACCGCGGGCTTCAGCGCCGGCTCGACGCCGACCACCGGCAGCGCCGGATGGCGAGCGCGCAGCTCGTGGATCGCCGCCGCGGTCGCCGTGTTGCAGGCCACCACCAGCGCCTTGATGGCGTGCTCGGCCCGCAGGTAGTCGGCGATGGCGTGCGTGCGTGCGGCGACGAAGGCATCGCCGCGCTCGCCATAGGGCGCGTGCGCGGTGTCGGCCAGGTAGACGAAGCGCTCGTGCGGCAGCTCGGCCTGCAGCGCGCGCAGCA
>CAYRHV010000180.1:0-5081 GCA_964424045.1 uncultured Ottowia sp.
TCCGTGTTCAACTTCTTCCGCCCCGGCTACGTGCCGCCGGGCACGGCCCTGGCGGCTCGCGGCCAGGCCGCGCCCGAGTTCCAGATCACCAACGAGACTTCGGTGGCCGGCTACCTGAACTTCATCCAGAGCGTGATTGCCTGGGGCGTCTGGGGCAACAACACCAGCAAGGTCTGGGTCGAGAACTACGTCAGCGAAATGGCGCTGGTGAACGATCCGGCCGCACTGGTGGCACGGCTCAACCTGCTGCTGGCCGCCGGCCAGCTGTCCAGCGCCACGGTCGCCACCATCCGTGACGCCATCGCCAGCATCAACCCGAACAGCGACTGGGCGCGCAAGCAGCGCGTCTGGTCGGCCATCGCACTGGTGATGGCCTGCCCCGAATACCTGGTGCAGAAGTGAGGGCCCAGCCATGATCGATCCGAACACCAGCACCCGGCGCGCCTTCCTGCGCCGCCTCGGCCACCTGGGCGTGGCCGGCACGGCTGCCCCCTGGGCCCTCAACCTGGCCGCCATGGGCGAGGCCGCGGCCTTCACCGCCAACGACTACAAGGCCCTGGTCTGCGTCTTCCTCTATGGCGGCAATGATCACGGCAACACCGTCATCCCCTACGACAGCAACGGCCACGCCGAATACCTGCAGGTGCGCGAGTCGCTGGCCATCGCGCGCGCCCAGCTGGGCGCCACCGCGCTCGGCGGCAGCGGGCTGCCGGCCGGCCGTCAATACGCGCTGGCGCCCCAGCTCGCGCCGCTCAAGCCCCTGTTCGACGCGAGCCAGCTGGCAATCCAGCTCAACGTCGGCCCGCTGCTGCAACCGACCACGCTGGCGCAGTACAAGGCCCGTTCGGTGCCGCTGCCGCCGAAGCTGTTTTCGCACAACGACCAGCAATCGGTGTGGCAGAGCTCGGGCGCCGAAGGCGCCGTCAAGGGCTGGGGCGGCCGGCTGGGCGACCTGGCACTCTCCAGCAACAGCGGCAACGCCCTGTTCACCTGCATGTCGGTCACCGGCAATGCCGTGTTCCTGTCCGGCGACCAGGCGCTGGCCTACCAGATCGGCGAAAGCGGCGCGATCGCGGTCCAGGGCGTGACGGACACCGAGGACGGCATGTATGGTGCGGCGGCCTGCCGCGCCGCCCTGCGCACCCTGATCACCCAGGAGCGCAGCAACCTGCTGGAAAACGAGCTCAACCGCATCGCCAGCCGCTCGATCGATTCGCACGCGAAGCTGGCGACCGCGCTGGCGGGCAGCGAAGGCAGCTTCGACACCATGCTGCCGAACGAAGCCGACGGGCGCCGGCAGACCCTCAACCGACAACTCAAGATGGTGGCGCGTCTGATCGCGGCGCGCAACGCGCTGGGCCTGAAGCGCCAGGTGTTCCTGGTTTCGCTGGGCGGTTTCGACAACCACGACGACCTCATGACACGCCACCCGCCGCTGCTGACGCAGCTGGGGCGGGCCCTGGCCGGCTTCCAGCAGGCCATCGACTCGCTGGGCGTGGCGTCCCAGGTCACGACCTTCACGGCCTCCGACTTCGGCCGCACCATGACCTCCAACGGGGGCGGCACCGACCATGGCTGGGGCAGCCACCACTTCCTGCTGGGTGGCGCCGTCCGGGGCGGTGCCTTTTACGGCACGGCCCCCGAGGCCCTGCTGAACGGCCCCGAGGACGTCGGCCAGGGCCGGCTGCTGCCGAGCACCTCGGTCGACCAGTACGCCGCCACCCTGGCGCGCTGGTTCGGCGTCAGCGACACCGAGATGTCGCCGGTGGCGCCCAGCATCACCAGGTTCAGCCAGCGCGATCTCGGCTTCTTCGGCTGAACCGCACGAGCCACGAAAAAGCCGCCTCGCGGCGGCTTTTCTATCGGCGTTGGCGGCCCTTACTCGATTGCCAGGCGCTGCGAGCCGCTGGCTGCCTTCTTCGGCAGGGTCAGCGTCAGCACGCCATTGTCGTACCTGGCCTTGGCGCCCGCCTGGTCGATGTCGGCCGGCAGCTGGAGGCTGCGCGACACGGCACCGTAGTAGCGCTCGCTGCGCAGCACCTTTTCGTCGCTGGTCTGCGTGTCCTGCTGCTTGACCTCGGCGCTCACGGTCACGACGTTACCGTCGATCGAGACGTTGATCTCGTCCTTGGCGACGCCGGGCACCTCGGCCTGCACCGTGTAGGCATTGCCGTTTTCCGAGACGTCGATCCGGATCTGGCCGGGCCGCGGCAGCGGATCGCCGTGCAGGGGCTTGACGAAGAAACCGGGCGCGACGTCGTTGAAGAAATCGTCGAACAGTCGGCTGCGAATGAGTTGACCGGGCATGATGAATCTCCTTTGCGTTTCACACAAATGGCCTGCTGGCCTGTTGCTGTGGACATGGGGCCGGGCCACCAGTTTTCAAGTCCGGGACGGGCAAAAGGCCCGGCTGGCGCACCGGTTCGACGACCGGCGCCGGCAGCCGCCGCGCAGACGTGGGAAAATCATGGGGTTCCGGCGCCATCGCGTGCCGCCGCGGCAGCCGCCGCCTGTTCTTCCAACAATCCATGTCGTCCTCCCTGCATCCCATGCTCAACGTGGCCGTTCGGGCCGCGCGCGCCGCCGGCGCCCTCATCAACCGCGCTGCACTCGACGTCGAGGCCGTGCGCGTCGCTCAGAAACAGGTCAACGACTTCGTCACCGAGGTCGACCAGGCCAGCGAGAGCGCCATCATCGAGACCCTGCTCACGGCCTACCCCCGCCACGGCATCCTGGCCGAGGAATCGGGCCGCACGCACGGCAACCCGGACTCGGACCACGTCTGGATCATCGATCCGCTGGACGGCACCACCAACTTCATCCACGGCTTTCCGGTCTACTGCATCAGCATCGCGCTGGCAGTGCAGGGCCGCGTCGAGCAGGCCGTGATCTACGACCCCGCACGCAACGACCTGTTCACCGCCACGCGCGGGCGCGGCGCCTACATGAACGACCGCCGCATGCGCGTCAGCAAGCGCACGCGGCTGGCCGAAAGCCTGGTCAGCACCGGCTTTCCGTTTCGCAAGGGGGACGACTTCGAAGGCTATCTGCGCATGATGGGCGACATGATGCGGCGCACCGCCGGCCTGCGCCGCCCCGGATCGGCGGCGCTCGACCTGGCCTACGTCGCCGCCGGCTTCACCGACGGCTACTTCGAAACCGGCCTGAAGCCCTGGGACGTCGCCGCCGGCTCGCTGCTGGTGACCGAGGCCGGCGGCCTGATCGGCAACTTCACCGGCGAGACCGGCGACCTGCTGGAGCAGGGCGAGCACGTGGCCGCCAACCCGCGCCTCTACGCCCAGCTGGTGGCCGTGCTGCAATCCCATTCCCGCTTTGCCCGCCCGGCCGCCGCGCTCCGCGAGGACGGCGCGAGCCGCGCGCCGCTGTCGCTGCAACGCCACGAAGAGGCGGCCGAACCCGCGCCACCCGCCACGGAAGCCGCGGCTGCGCAGCCGCTGGCCCACGACGGCGGACAATGACCGGAGTCGGCTCCGGCGCCTCGGCTGCGCCCGCCGACGTGGCGCACCCGCGCGCCATCCGCAGTTTCGTCACGCGCCCCGGCCGCATGACCACCGGCCAGGCGCGAGCGCTGGCCGAACTCGGTCCGCGCTTCGTCCTGCCCCATGACCCCGGCACGCCGGACCTGGTGGCGGCCGCCCTGGCGCAGGCGCGCGCCGATGGCCAGGCGCCAACCCGGGCCGTGCTCGAGATCGGCTTCGGCATGGGCCAGGCCACGGCCCACATCGCCAGCCTGCTGCCGGACACCCTGTTCATCGGCTGCGAGGTGCACGAGCCGGGCGTCGGCGCGCTGCTCAAGCTGATCGGCCAGCTCGAACTCACGAACGTGCGCATCGTGCAGCACGATGCGGTCGAGGTGCTGCAACACATGATCGCGCCGGGCACGCTGGACGGCATCCACGTCTTCTTCCCCGACCCCTGGCCGAAGAAGCGCCACCACAAACGCCGGCTCATCCAGCCCCCTTTCGTGCAGGAACTGGCCGAACGCCTGAAGCCGGGCGGCATCCTGCATTGCGCCACCGACTGGCAGCCCTACGCCGAGCAGATGCTGGCGGTGCTGGACGCCGAGCCGCTGCTGGCCAACACCGCCGAGGGCTACGCGCCGCGCCCCGACTACCGGCCACTGACCAAGTTCGAGCAGCGCGGCCTGCGCCTGGGCCACGGCGTCTGGGACCTGGTGTTTCGCCGCCCCGCTGAGCCACCATGAGCACCACCACCCTGCCCTCCGACCTGCGCGTGTTCGACCGCGGCTGGCTGTCGTCGACCAGCCTGGTCTGCCTGGGCGAATGCCCGGCCGTGATCGACACCGGCCACCTCAAGCACGCCCCCCGAGCCGTGGCGCTGGTGCGCGAGGCGCTGCAGGGGCAGCCGCTGGCCCGCATCGCCCACACGCATCTGCACAGCGACCACTGCGGCGGCACGGCGGCCCTGCAGGCGGCCTGGCCCGACGCCCGCACCTGGGTGCCCGAGGTGTCGCTGGCCACGGTCCAGGCCTGGGACCTGAAGGCCCTGACCTTTGGCGAGACCGGACAGCGCTGCGCGCGCTTTCGGGCCGAGCACGGCCTGCGCCCCGGTGCCAGCGTGCAGCTGGGCGACCGCCACTGGAACATCCACGCGGCGCCGGGCCATGACCCGCTGGCGATCCTCCTGTTCGACCCCGAGGCGCGCGTCCTGGTCGCCGGCGATGCGCTGTGGGAACACGGCGTCGGCCTGATCTTCCCCGAGCTCGACGGCAGCGACCACTTCCAGCGCTACCTGGACACGCTGGACGCGATCGAGGCCCTGGCCCCGGCCTGGGTCGTGCCCGGCCACGGCCCGGCCATCGGCCAGGCCGGCGGCGCCATCGACCACGCGCTGGCACAGGCGCGCGAGCGCATCGCGCGCTGGCAGGCGCATCCCGAGCAGCACGCGCTGCATGCGGTGCGCGTCATGATCAAGTACCAGTTCATGGACGTCGAGGTCATGACACTGCCCGATTTCGAGCGCTGGATCGACGCTTCGCCCCTGCTGCACCAGGTGCACGACCGGTTCGGCGCCGGCCAGGACTGGGCGCCCTGGTGGCG